>DASRRA010000316.1:0-2898 GCA_035696085.1 Bacteroidia bacterium
TGTGCACATAACGGGAAGGAATTCGATTTTCCCTTTCTTTGCCGTCGCTTGCTTTTAAATTCCATTAAACTTCCAAAAGCGTTAAATCTAAGTGGGAAAAAACCATGGGAAAATAATCATTTGGATACAATGGAATTGTGGAAATTTGGCGACTATAAAAGTTATGCTTCGCTTAATTTATTGGCGCATATTTTCCAAATACCAACCCCCAAAAATGATATCGACGGAAGTGATATTGCCCGTGTATACTGGGAAGAAAAAGATATAGACCGTATTGTTGCCTATTGCCAGAAAGATGTATTAACCGTTGCTCGGTTATTACTAAGATTTATGGGCGAAAACTCCATTGAAGATAAAAGTGTGATCATTGCATGATCCTGATGCTTTTCTATTATCTTTGCTTCATAATATTTAGTCCATGTCTTTTATAAAGTATTCCATTCCCTGGTTATGCATTACCTGCTTTTTAATGCTGGCAGTATTTTCCTGCCACAGCCCAAAATCCAAATTGGCAGAATATAGCCCTGTACTGGAAAAAATCGTTCGCTCCGACGTGGGTGCTTTTCGTGGATTTAATTTAGGTGATAAACCCGATTCCGTTAAACGCAGAGAGTCAGGCCAGCCTGTTGAAGCAGATGACGGCTATTTATATTACGAATACAAAGTGGACGACACCACCGGATCTTATAACATTACCTATACTTTTGATGAGAAAGGATTAAATGAGATTCAATCCGATATTTTTATCACCAATGCAAATAATACGGATAAAATTTTCAATGCGTTCAAATCGTATTTTGATGATCATTACGGGGAAAGTGAACTGGATATGGGATATAATGTGTGGACTGTAAAATCACAACATTTTGGAGATGTAAAAATCAACCTCAGCGATGAGAGTACCTCCCTTACAACCGATCATGCACCTGGCAAGGTTTCAATCTGGATTTATCCTGATAAGAATTGAGCCTACGCTCAAGCTTCGGCTCATGCAATGAGTTCTGTCAATGTTTCAGGCTTACGCGGTAACTTATTCTTCCCTCTTTGTAAATTCCTTTCAAAGCAGTACTTTAGCTTTCCAACAAAATGGATTGTTAGATGGCTAAAGAGATTTTACTTGAAGTTAAAAATTTAATAACTGAATTTCGTACTGAAAGCGAAACGGTAAAAGCCGTGAATGACATTTCATTTACTTTATCAAGAGGTGAAACAATTGGTATTGTTGGTGAATCAGGATCAGGAAAATCAGTTACTTCTCTTTCTACTATGCGGCTGATCCCCAATCCTCCGGGAAAAATTACACAAGGGGAAATCATTTATCATACAAAAAACAACCAGGTTGTTGATCTTGCAAAAATTTCTGAAAAGGAAATGCGTGCCTACAGGGGCAATGAAATTGCAATGATTTTTCAGGAACCAATGACTTCGCTCAATCCTGTATATACCTGTGGCGATCAGGTAATGGAGGCTATTTTATTACACCAGAAGTGTACAAAAAGAGAAGCCGAGGAACGTACCTTACAACTCTTCAGAGAAGTTCAATTACCCAGACCAGAGGCCATCTTAAAAAGTTACCCGCATCAATTATCAGGCGGACAAAAACAACGGGTAATGATTGCCATGGCTATGAGTTGTAACCCGAGTGTGCTTATTGCCGATGAGCCAACCACGGCGCTGGACGTGACTGTTCAGGCAACCATACTCGAACTGATGGCTAAACTGCAACGGGAGCACAACATGGGTATTGTTTTTATAACTCATGATTTAGGCGTTATTGCTGAGCTTGCGGATAAGATCATTGTAATGTACAAAGGAAAAATAGTAGAGCAGGGATCTGTACTTGACATTTTCTCCAACCCCCAACATCCCTATACAAAAGGATTACTGGCATGCCGCCCCCCTTTGAATAACCGCTTGAAATGGCTCCCAACCGTAACCGATTTTATGACGATTGATGAAAACGGACAGTTCATTGAACGTAACACGTCTATTCATCAATTAACAAGCGGGTTGACCATCTCCACCGAAGAGCGGGAACAACAGCATAAAAAATTGTATGCACAACAACCAGTGCTTCAGGTGAAAAATATCAAGACCTATTTTCCACTTAAGAAAAATATTTTTGGTAAAGTACTCAGTTATGTCCATGCAGTTGATGATGTCAGCTTTGATGTGTATCCGGGTGAAACACTTGGATTGGTGGGAGAGTCCGGTTGTGGGAAAACAACATTGGGAAGAACCATTTTACGTCTTATTGAACCTAGCGCCGGCGAAATTATCTTTGAAGGAAAGAACATCACCTCACTGAATCAACAGGAAATGCGTACCCTGCGTAAAGACATGCAAATTATTTTTCAGGATCCCTACTCTTCCTTAAACCCGCGTATTACGATCGGTCAGGCCATTATGGAGCCTATGCAGGTGCATAGTATACTGGCAGACGACACAGCACGCAAAAACAAGGTTATAGAATTGTTACAACGCGTGAACATGAATGAATCACATTTTTACCGTTACCCACACGAATTTTCAGGTGGGCAACGTCAGCGTATTTGTATTGCCCGTGCACTGGCTTTGAAACCACGATTTATTATTTGTGACGAATCGGTTTCGGCTTTGGACGTATCTATCCAGGCGCAGGTTTTAAACCTTTTAAATGAACTAAAAAGAGAATTTAACTTCACCTATATTTTTATCTCCCATGATTTATCCGTTGTTAAATTTATGAGTGATCGCATGGTGGTGATGAACAAAGGAAAAATTGAAGAGATCGGAGATGCTGATGCTATCTATAATAATCCTCAAACAGAATATACCAAACGGTTGATCGGCGCAATTCCAAAAGGGGAACTAGTCGATATCAAAAGAGCTATAGAAGAAAAGAAGAATAAATTATCT
>DASRRA010000317.1:0-13706 GCA_035696085.1 Bacteroidia bacterium
GCTTCGGCCGTCACAACAGAACACCACGAAGTAGCAAAATTGAAAAAGAAAAATAAATAATCAAACCAGTAACGTCCACCAATGTCGCTACAAACGGTGCAGAAGAAACTGCGGGGTCCAGTCCTAATTTTTTTAAGCAGAGCGGAAGTAGTGAGCCCATTAATGTTCCCCACATCACGACCCCAACAAGTGAAGCGCCAACGGTTAAGGCAATCAGTTGCCAATGCGGACCGTAACTTTGAATAAAATACGACCAGGCTGCAACACGCACAAAACCTATAAAACCAAGGATGAGCCCAATGACAAGTCCGGTTGAAAATTCTTTTTTTACAATGGTCCACCAGTCGCGTATGGAAATTTCACCCAACGCCAAAGCACGGATAATAAGTGTAGAAGCTTGAGAACCGCTGTTACCACCGCTGGAAATAATAAGCGGAATAAACAAAGCCAGAATCACGGCCTTTGCAATTTGATCTTCAAAAAAGCTCATAGCAGTAGCTGTTAATGTTTCTCCTAAGAAGAGAATGATTAGCCAACCCACACGCTTGCGAATCATCTGAATAAATGGTGTGCTCATGTAAGGCTCCTCCAATGCCTCCATAGCGCCCATTTTCTGAACATCTTCCGTTTCCTCTTCACGTCTTACATCCACCACGTCGTCGATGGTGATGCGCCCCACCAGTCGCCCAAGCCCATCTACAACGGGTAATACAACCAGGTTGTATTTATCCATCACATTGGCAACTTCTTCAGCAGGTGTATTGGTTTTGATGGAAATAATTTTGGAATCGTATATGTCGGCAACTTTGGAGCGGGTAGAAGAAACGATCAATTTTTTCAGCGGAAGTAAACCCACTAACCGCTCGTTATCATCCACTACATAAATGGCGTAAATATCAACCACAGCATCCGCTTGTTCACGTATTTCACGAACACATTCCAAGGCATTGCTGTTTACATGCACACGTACAAGCTCGGTTGCCATTAAACCGCCGGCTGTGTTTTCATCATAATTTAAAAGGTCTACGATATCGCTGGCTTGCTCACTGTCTTCCATAAGTGCCAATACCTCATCCTGTACCTTATCGGGTAATTCGGAGATAACGTCAGCCGCATCGTCGGAGTCCATGTTATCGATGAACTGTTCAGCAATTTCTTTTGATGTGAGTGATGCGAGGAAGTCTTCACGCACATCTTCATCCAGCTCAATCAGTACATCCGCCGCAATCGTTTCATCCAATTGTTTGTAAACAAATTTTGCCTCTTCCGCCTCCAGCTTATTGAATATTTCGGCAATATCCGGTGGGTATAGATCTTTGAATTGCTCTGTAATATAAGCAGCATTCTCCGTGCGAATCGCTTCACGAAGTTCGGTTAGAAAAATTGTTGTTAATTCAAATGGCACAGCGAAAATGCATTGAGCAGAAATAAAAAGGGCATTTCCGCTAATTAAACCTTAAACGAATATCGCTGCAAAGGTAAACTTTATAATCCAAAGGAAAGAAAGGAGCCATTAAATTTCTATCATATTTGTTAAAGCCACAAAATCAGCCACGGATAATTCTTCTGCACGCTGTGTTAAATAAGTATGATTGACAAATTCGGGTTTTAATTTAAAAGCTTTGATGGAATTGCGAAGGGTCTTGCGGCGTTGATTGAAGCCGGTTTTTACAACTTGTTTAAATAATTTTTCGTTGCAGTCCAATTGCTTCACCTGGTTGCGTTTTAAACGAATAACTGCTGATTTAACTTTTGGGGGAGGGTTAAATACATTTTCATGTACTGTAAATAAGTATTCAATATCATAAAAGGCTTGTAACAGGACACTGGTAATGCCATACGTTTTATTTCTGGGTTTGGCAGCAATTCGCTCAGCTACTTCCTTTTGAAACATTCCCACTACTTCCGGAACGGCCTCTTTATGATCCAACACTTTAAATAAAATCTCCGTGGAGATGTTGTAAGGGAAATTCCCAATAACGGCAAAGGGCTGATTATTGAATAGTTTTGGAAGATCCAATGCTAAAAAATCGCCTTCGATTATTTTATTTTCTAAGGTAGGGAAATGCTTTTTTAAAAAAGCAATTGAGTCCCTGTCGATATCAATTACATAGGTTTCATAAGCAGGTACCTGTATCAGGTATTTGGTTAGAACACCCATTCCTGGGCCAACCTCCAATACAACTTTATACTGAGAAGTGAGCTGTAAACTTTTTACAATATCCGATGCGATATTTTCATCGGTTAAAAAATGCTGACCAAATTGTTTTTTAGCTCTTACAGAATCATTCATCAAATATTAGGGTTAATTATAGGATGGTTATTAATTAGTGATAAAGCGCCCACGTCTCTCAAACGATTTAGACAATCTCCAGTAATGTACGAAACGATACAAATTTATTAGGGTAACGATCCTGTACTTCTTTTTGTAGTGCCGGAGCATATTCCGTTTTGTATTTTTCATAGGTCGCCATATCTTTTGCCGTGTATTGAATGGAATAGGTAATACCTTGTTCTTCCTCTACTAATACTTTACACATCTTATTTTCAAGAAAACAATTGGTCTTCATCACATCGGGAATGTGTACTGCTTTCATCCATTTTAACCATTCATCATGTACATCGTTTTCGATGTTGATGGTTACATTGTATATGATCATAATTTATTTTTTAATTGATGGTATCACCTCTTAATTTACGGAATCGTTTACGTGCTTCTACTACATATAAACTACCGGGATATTTTTCTAATAGTTGCTGATACAGTTCCTTAGCTTTATCTGTATTCTTAAACTTTGTTTCATTTAATTCAGCCAGTTTGAATAAAGCATCATCCGCTAAAATATCCGTTCCATAATTGCTAAGAATGTTTTCATAAAGCGTGGCCGCCTCTGTATATTTTTCATGCTTTACGGCAAGTTGTGCTTTTTTGAACAGGATATCATCAGAGAGTGCGTGATTTGGAAACAATACCGGAATAGAATCCAGTGTTTGGATAGCCTTATCATCTTTATTTTGAAAAGCAAGCAAATCAGCGCGTGCAAATATGAGTAAAGGTGCGGTGTTGGTATCGATGGCTAATGCATCGCTGATCACTAAGGAAAGATCCATAGCATCATTGGCAATGAGTTTAGAAGTAGCACCTTTTAATACATCCAGCTGTGATTGTGCCCATTTGAAATCACCGGTATAATAAGATATTTTCGCATTTCTGAATTTTGCTTCCTGCCCGATCGCATCTTGTTTAAATTCTTTTTCAACTTGTGAGTAAAGGAGTGAGGCTTCCCAAATATCATTGGTCACGAGTAAAATATCACCGAGTTCCAGTTTACAGGTTGCCCGTAAATGTGCTTCTATTTGAGGCATGGCAATCGCTTCTTCCAGCAAGGCAACTGCTTCGGTTGTTTTATATAAGTAAAAAGCTTGCAGATGCGCCATGTTTTTCATCAAAGCAATTGTATTTACACTTTTGCCTAATTCCTCGAGCGTACTTAAAAAATTCTTTTCAAGCTCAGACAATTCAGTTGCGCTGGCGTTTGCTTTGGAGGTAATATTCAGGTAAGATGCATTCAACATTTCCTTGCGAGCATCCATGTAAAAATAATTGCTTTTGCCTTTTGCAATCACATATTGATAGGCCCTGCTGGCAATATCATACGCTTCATTTTGTACAAACAATTGCGCCAGCCCCATTATCCGGGCACCTTCTTCTTTCTTGCGTTTGTCCAATGCTTTCGCCTGAACAAAAGCACCTTCCCAATCCTTCAACTGAATTTGCATCCAGATTAAAAGTTCTGAAAGCATGGTCTTATCGGGGCTTTGCTGAATACGTTTTAAGAGCTCCATTTTTAGCAGTTCATTTTGCTGAGGATCGGCATCGTTGTTAAAGCTCGTTTGCAACGCATTCTGAACAGTCTGTATATAGGAGTCACTCGTTTCCAATACATCCAGGTATTCCCCGATCATGGCCAGTTTATCCCCTTTTAAATTATACACTTCGGCTAATTCAAAGCTGTAAGGATAATCATTCTGGGAAATTTTTCTTCCTTTTAAATAAGTGGCAATTGCCAGATCAAATTGATGAATACCAATAAAGGCGCTGGCGGTATTAAAAACCTGGTCGTCGGTTTTTATAGCTTTTATGGCCTGTTCCCAGGCTGTTTTGGCTTTTTCCGGGTCGTCGGCTTTTGTATATACGGTTCCCAAATCCACCATAAAATTCAGGTTCTCTTGATATTGTTTAATTTGTTTCTTAACAACTTTTTCGGCCTTTTTAAAATCCTTTGTTTCCAGCAAGCAATTCAAATAAAGTGTATAAAAAGTCTGGCCGCCTTTTTTATTGAACAGATTATCATAATAGGTCAAGGCTTTATCATACTCTTTGTTTTGATAAAACTGATTGGCCAATTGCTCGTCCGTTGAGGGTTGCGCTATCAGGCCGGCCCCAATAAGTAAAAACAAAAGCAATATGTATAGTATCTTTTTCAAATCTTAACTATTCATTTTTATATCCTACAATTTCCAGGACCAAAGCTTTTGCTTCGGTGGTAACCCCATTTCGTAAAGTTAACAAACTTCCCGGTTTTAAATGTTCCCCAAATCCATGAGGTGCAAAAAGAACAGCATTCAATACGAGGCTTTGACCTTGTTCAATTGGTTTTTTATACAATTCAATCTGGCACTCTGTACAATAATTTTTAACACCTTGCAAGTAAGCGGAGGGTCTGTAAATACCCATTAATTCATAGTCACTTAAATTTTCAACAAGTAACGTTACAATCAGGTATTTCTTGTAATAAATCAATTCCGGTTAATTGAAAATGTGTTATCAATTGTTAATTAATTTTTAAAATGAAGATGAAAGTCTAATGTCAATACAATGTGGCATCATCGCACGTTTGCCACTATTATATCCAGTATAATTACTTCCAAACCTTTAATTAAGTTACAAAGATAGCATACTTTACCTCGATTTGCGTTTACTAAAAAAATACAAATATCTTTGTTGACCAATTAAATAAACAGAACGTATGGACTTAAATCTCAAAGGCAAGTATGCATTGGTTTGTGGCAGCACTCAGGGAATTGGCAAAGCTGCAGCTATTGAACTGGCACTGCTGGGAGCGAATGTAATTTTGCTGGCACGAAACGAAGAAAAATTAAAAAAGACAATAGCAGAGCTGGATCAAAAACAAGGACAGTCGCATCAATATATCAGTGCTGATTTTGCGGATACAACTGACTTAAAGAAAAAGGTAGAGGCATTTGTAAAGCAGCAATCTACCATCCACATACTGGTGAATAATACAGGAGGACCTCCTGCAGGAACAGCCCTGGCAGCACCAGTGGAAGAATTTTTACAAGCTTTTAACAACCATCTGGTGTGCAACCACATTCTAGTGCAGGCACTTGTACCAGGAATGAAAGCTGCAAAATTCGGACGCATTGTAAATGTGATTTCTACTTCTGTAAAACAACCCATTCCGGGACTGGGTGTATCTAATACCATCCGTGCTGCGGTTGGTAACTGGTCAAAAACATTGGCAACTGAACTGGCACCTTTTGGAATTACTGTAAACAATGTATTGCCCGGTGCAGCAAACACGGTTCGTTTGCAAAGTATTTTTGAAAATAAAGCACAAAAAAGAGGTGAACGTGTGGAAATAATACAACAGGAAATGATTGCCGAAATACCGGCTGGAAGAATCGCCGAAGCCAATGAAGTGGCCAATGCAGTTGCATTTCTGGCCTCACCGGCTGCGTCCTACATCACCGGAATCAACATACCCGTTGATGGTGGTAGAACATTGTGTCTGTAACGAAAAAAATGGCTGAATGAAAACAATTAACAATTACATCAACAATAAATTGGTGGCACCACAATCCGGAAAATACCTGGATGTGCACAATCCGGCTACGGGAGAAGTATATGCCCAATTACCGGATTCGGATGAACGCGATGTACAATTGGCTGTAAGTGCTGCACAAGAAGCATTTCCAGCATGGGCAGCATTGCCTGCAGAAAAACGTTCCCGCTTATTATTAAAGTTAGTGGATGGAATTGAAAAACGCTTTGATGAATTGGCATTAGCCGAATCGGTTGACAATGGAAAAACAGTGAAGCTGGCCAAACATGTTGATATACCAAGAGCAGCAAGCAATTTTTATTTTTATGCAACGGGATTGATGCACTTTGCGAGTGAATCACATTACATGGAAGAAGGTGCAATTAATTACACTCTCCGCCGGCCTATTGGTGTTGTTGGTTGTATTTCTCCCTGGAATCTCCCGCTTTATTTATTTACCTGGAAAATAGCGCCGGCATTGGCAGCCGGAAATTGCGTGGTGGCTAAACCATCGGAAGTAACACCAATGACTGCTTACCTTTTATCGGAAATATGTATAGAAGCCGGTTTACCTCCTGGCGTATTAAATATTGTGCACGGTCTGGGAACAAAGGTGGGACAAGCCATTTCGGAACATCCACAAATTCCAGCCATCTCTTTTACAGGTGGAACTGTTACAGGAGCCAGCATTGCAAAAATTGCAGCGCCTATGTTTAAGAAATTATCATTGGAGCTGGGCGGAAAAAATCCCGCCATCATTTTCGCTGATTGCAATTACGAGCACATGCTAAAAACAGTTATGAATTCATCTTTTTCCAATCAAGGGCAAATTTGTTTGTGTGGCTCCCGCATTTTTATTGAACGCCCGATTTATGAAAAATTCAAAAAAGATTTTGTAGAGCGGACAGAGCAATTGAAAGTAGGAGATCCACTGGAAGCAACCTCCAATCTTGGTGCAGTGGTATCGGAACCACACATGAAAAAAGTTTTATCTTACGTGGAGTTGGCAAAACAAGAAGGAGGAAAAATACTTACGGGTGGTCATCGCGTTCAATTGGAAGGGCGTTGTAAAAACGGATGGTTTATAGCACCTGCCATCATTGAGGGTTTGGCTTATGATTGCCGTACCAATCAGGAAGAAATATTCGGGCCTGTTGTTACCATCACTCCTTTTGATAAAGAAGAGGAAGTGATTCGGTACGCCAACAGCACACAATATGGATTGGCTTCATCTGTATGGACAGAGAACCTTACACGAGCACACCGCATCGCGGATGAATTAAAAACAGGAATTGTTTGGATCAATTGCTGGCTCACCCGTGATTTACGCACGCCTTTTGGAGGCACAAAAAGTTCAGGCGTAGGCCGGGAAGGCGGTTGGGAGGCCATGCGCTTTTTCACAGAGCCTAAAAATGTATGTGTAAAATATTGATAATTTTCTCTATATTTAGCCTATGCATTTGCTAAAAAATCCAACTAAGAAACAATTATTTTGCAAAATTAAACAACCTTCTACTTAACAGGTTGACAAATCTATTATAAACCTGGGCCAAGCTGCGGTTTACACACTACGTTCGTATTTCTTCTTTTAAAATAGATGCTATTAATTATGTTCAAAACGAATTAATAGCGAGTGTAATTGATCGTTTAAATTTTATTGTTATGTCTGACGAGAAAAAAATTATTACGTCTTCCAAAGCTCCTGAACCAGTGGGAGCATATCCGCATGCACGCCGTGTTGGAAACCTGCTGTTCCTTTCAGGAGTTGGACCACGTGAAAAGGGTACTAAAAAAATACCGGGAGTAGAGTTGGATGAAAAAGGAAATATTCTTAGTTATGATATTGAAGCGCAATGTCGCTCTGTATTTCAAAATGTAAAATGGATATTGGAAGAGGCAGGATCCAGCTGGGAGCAAATGTTGGATGTAACGGTTTTTTTAACCAACATGAAAGATGATTTTCAAACTTACAACCGCTTGTATGCAGAGTATTTTAAGACCAGTCAGCCTTGCCGTACAACCGTTGAAATAAACTGTTTACCAACGCCTATTGCCATTGAGTTAAAAGTAATAGCTACGATTTAAATTTATACAACATGCCTGTACAAAGACCTTTCAATTTTAAAAAGTGGATCGATGAAAATCGACACTTATTAAAACCTCCTGTAAATAATAAAGTGGTTTACAAGGATGCAGAATTTATTGTGATGGTGGTAGGCGGACCGAATTCCCGTAAGGATTATCACTTCAACGAAAGCGAAGAATTTTTCTATCAACTGGAAGGAGATATATTGGTAAAAATTCAAGAGGATGGAAAAGCGGTGGATGTTCCCATTCGTGAAGGTGATATATTTTTATTACCTCCCCGTGTTCCACACTCTCCTATTCGTGGTGCAAACACGGTTGGATTGGTAATGGAGCGTAAACGTAAAGAAACAGAGAAAGACGGCTTATTATGGTTCTGTGAAAAGTGCAATCATAAGTTGTATGAAGAATATTTTTCATTGACAAATATCATGACGCAGTTCCAGGAAGTATTTGATCGTTTTTATGGTAGCGTTGAAAAGCGCACCTGCAAGCAATGTGGAACTATAATGCACCCTCCGAAAGCAGGAGTTGCGGAAAAATCGTGAATGCGTTGAAATTGAATTATGAAAATTGATATCCATACCCACATTTTACCCGAGCATATTCCAAACTGGAAAGAGAAATTCGGATATGGTGGCTTTATAAAATTGCATCATCACAAACCTTGCTGTGCAAGGATGTTAAGAGATGATGAAAAATTTTTCCGGGAGATAGAAGACAATTGCTGGAGTCCGGAAACACGTTTAAAAGAATGTGATGCACATCAGGTGAATGTGCAAGTGCTCTCCACCGTGCCAGTCATGTTTAGCTATTGGGCAAAACCAGATGATTGCTTAAACATTTCCATGTTTCTCAATGATCACATCATAGAGATTGTACACAAACACCCTAAACGATTTATTGGCTTGGGAACGATTCCCATGCAGTCGCCCCAATTGGCAATTAAAGAATTGGAACGCTGCAAACGCATTGGAATGGTGGGTGTACAAATCGGCAGCAATGTTAATCAACAGAATTTGGGAGAGCCCCAATTCTTTGAAATTTTCAAAGCCTGTGAAGAACTAGGGATGGCAGTATTCATACATCCCTGGGAAATGATGGGAGAAAGCGAGATGATGAAATATTGGTTGCCCTGGTTGGTAGGTATGCCCGCAGAAACATCCCGAGCCATTTGTTCTTTATTATTTTCGGGCGTGCTGGAAAAATTACCAAAATTACGGATTGCATTTGCGCATGGAGGTGGCTCCTTTCCTTCAACAATAGGTCGTATTGAACATGGCTTTCAGGTTCGCCCCGATTTATGCGCAGTGGATAACCCGGTGAATCCAAGAAACTATTTAGGTAAATTTTATTTTGATTCCCTTGTACATGATCCTGCAATGCTTGATTTCCTGGTGAAACTGGCAGGCGCAGATAAAGTGGCACTTGGAACGGATTATCCTTTTCCATTGGGTGAACTGCAACCTGGAAAATTAATTTCGTCCATGCCATACGATGCAGTAACCAAAGAACGCCTGTTAAGTGGAACTGCATTGGAATGGCTGAACCTGAGTAAAAGTAATTTTATATAAATTTTGAAAAACGCGTTGATACAATGCAAACAATTGTCAATACTGTTACTTATAAATCGGATGAAGCTTTTGCAAAAGAAATGGATGCAAAGGATCCCTTAAACAAATTCAGAGAGCAATTTCATTTTCCAAAGAAAAGCAATGGAGAACCTGTGCTTTATTTTTGCGGTAATTCATTAGGATTACAACCTAAAACCGTGAGAGCAGCTGTTGAGCAGGAATTGAGTGATTGGGAAAAGCTGGGTGTGGAAGGACACTTTCATGCAAAAAATCCCTGGATGCCTTACCATGAGTTTCTAACAGAAAAAATGGCAAAGGTAGTTGGAGCAAAACCAATTGAAGTAGTGGTGATGAATACACTCACCGTAAACCTGCACTTGATGATGGTTTCTTTTTATAGACCTAACAAAACAAAATATAAAATTGTGATAGAGGGTGGCGCCTTTCCATCGGATCAATACGCTGTAAAATCACAATTGCAATTTCACGGTGTGCCTGCTGACGCACTCATAGAGCTTCGTCCGCGTGCAGGAGAAGATACCTTGAGAACAGAAGATATAGAAGCACTCATTGAAAAGGAAGCAGACAGCATCGCTTTAATTATGCTGGGCGGTGTGAATTATTATACCGGGCAGTTGTACGATATGAAACGCATTACAGCAGCAGGTCATAAAAAAAACATCACTGTAGGTTTTGATTTGGCGCATGCTGCCGGAAATGTAAAATTGCAATTGCATGAATGGGATGTGGACTTCGCCGTTTGGTGCGGGTATAAATATTTGAATAGCGGGCCAGGTGGAATAGCAGGATGTTTCGTACATGAACGACATGCAACTGCAAATTTACCACGCTTTGCCGGCTGGTGGGGGCATGATAAACAAACCCGCTTTCTAATGAGCCCTGATTTTTCACCTATAAAGGGGGCCGAAGGTTGGCAGCTCAGTAATGCACCGGTATTGGCCATGGCGAGTTTAAAAGCATCGCTTGCTATTTTTGATGAAGCCGGAATGGATGCCCTTACAGCCAAAAGCCGCTTGTTAACGGGTTACCTGGAGTACCTGGTGAATACTTTAAACAATAGCAACATCAGCATCATTACACCTGCGGACCCGACCCAACGTGGTGCGCAACTTTCCATACGCATTAAAAAAAGTGACAAGACTTTATTTAACAAATTGATTGAAAGTGGTGTAATTTGCGACTGGCGAGAACCGGATGTGATCCGTCTGGGTCCGGCACCATTGTATAATTCTTTCCTGGATGTTTACGAGTTTGTTCAATTGCTTAAACAACATTTGGTATGAAAAAAGAAAAAATAATTATTGTGGGAGCCGGGTTAAGTGGTTCTCTTTTATCCATATTCCTGGCACGGCGTGGTTTCGCGGTAGAAGTTTACGAGCGCCGCCCGGATATGCGTAAAGTAAGTATAAGTGCCGGAAAGTCTATCAACCTGGCACTTTCAACAAGAGGGATTCATGCGTTGGAACAAGTTGGTCTGGCAGAACAGGTATTGAAGAATGCTGTTCCCATGAAAGGCCGAATGATACATGATACAAAATCAGCATTGAGCTTTCAGCCTTATGGGAAAAATGAAAATGAATACATCAACTCCATTTCGAGAGGAGAATTAAATTGCATCCTGATGAATGAGGCGCAAAAATTTCCGGAAGTTCGCTTTCATTTTAATCATCGCTGCACAGGTATGAATATAGAAACAGGGGAAGCTTATTTTTTAAATGAAGAGACACAGGAAAAAATTCGGGTGAAAGGCAATACGGTGATTGGTACAGATGGTTCTGCATCTGCCTTGCGCATGGAATTTTTAAAATCAGGTTTTTTTAATTTTTCTCAAACCTACGAAGATTACGGATACAAAGAATTGAATATCCCTGCGGCAATTGGTGGTAAGTTTCAAATGGAAAAGAATGCTTTGCACATTTGGCCACGCGGCGCATATATGATGATTGCTTTACCAAACATAGCCGGCGATTTTACTTGTACCCTATTTATGTCGCATAAAAAAGGCGAACGAAATTTAAGTCAGCTTCAAACAAAAGAAGAAGTAAAAAATTTTTTCAAAGAAGTGATGCCGGATGCTTTGCCCTTGATGCCAACTTTACTGGATGATTTTTTCGCTCACCCTATCGGTAACCTGCTTACGATAAAATGTTTCCCCTGGAACATTGGTGGAAAGGCCTTATTGTTGGGAGATGCAGCGCATGCTATTGTTCCGTTTTTTGGACAGGGGATGAATTGTTGTTTTGAAGATTGTTATCATTTTGATACACTGCTGGAGAAATACGGATCCGATTGGGAAAAAATATTTACCGAATTTTCTGAGCTACGAAAAGAAAATGCAGATGCTATTTCTGATATGGCTATTGAAAATTTTGTAGAGATGCGGGATTTGGTAGCGCATAAAGATTTTGTATTAAAGAAGAAGGCGGATGTATTGTTGGAAGAACGATTTCCGGGAAGTTTTATTCCTAAATACTCCATGGTTTCTTTTCATCGCATTCCCTATGTATTGGCGATGAAACGAGGGCAAATACAAGACCGGATATTGATGGAGATGTGCAACAAGATCAATAGCATTGAAGAGTTAAATGCAGATGAAGCATTTGCGAAGATTCAATCGGAATTTAAAAAAATAGGAATCGAAGAAAAGTTGGCGGTTTTTGAGTGAGTATAATAATTAACTTCGCTGGGGTGCATTTTCAATATCTTACAGTATGTCCTTCAAGCCAAGCTTTTCTTTTTATTCCATTATTATTAGTATCAGCCTTGCACTCCTCATTCGATTTTGTTACTGGCAGAATAATTTGCAAAATGGCTACAATGCTACCTCCTGGGACGCATTTGGGTATTACATGTATGAGCCGGGTTTTTTAATTTATAAGGATGTTAAAAAGCTAGACTGGCTTCCTGCAATTGATTCTACTTATCATGTTACCGGAGGAGCACTTTATCAAGCTCATAAAAAAGAAAACGGTAATTATGTTTTTAAATATTTAGGTGGCATTTCCATTTTGCAAGCACCTTTTTTTTATGTAGGGCATTTAATAGCGTATTTTAACCAGATACCACAGGACGGTTTTTCCTGGCCTTACCAATATGCGATCATGTTTGCTGCTATTGCCTGGTATTTAATCGGCTTGATTTTTCTGCGAAAAGTTTTATTGGTTTACTTCTCCGATTTAGTTACGGGTCTGGTAATACTTACCTTATTTATTACGACCAATTTGCCACAATATGTGGCGATTGATGGAGCGATGAGTCACAGCTTTATTTTTCCCCTGTATTGTTTTGTACTATGGTTAACATGTAAATGGCATCAGCAACCTTCGGCTTTGCTTGCAGTTGGAATTGGTTTAACATGTGGATTAGCAACTATATGCCGCCCAACCGAAATCATTATGATTTTTATACCCATTCTTTGGGGAACTGCTACAAAAGTTGATGCCCGTCAAAAATGGGTACTGGTAAAGCAAAACAAGGGTCATCTGTTAGCCGCACTAATTGGTGGATGTATAGGAGTTTTACCTCAATTGTTATATTGGAAATATGTGACAGGCAGTTTTGTTTATGACGTAGGCAGTAAATGGAATTTTCTGACTCCTTGGTTTCGTTTGCTAATTGGTTTTTACAGCGGATGGTTTATTTACACACCGGTTACCATACTTTTTATAATTGGGTTATGGTGTATGAAAAATCAACCATTTAAAAAATCAGTTATTGCTTTTTGTCTATTGAACATTTATATTGTTATATCCTGGTCGGATTGGAAGTATGGTGTATCCTATTCGGGAAGAGCATTGATGCAAGCAAGCCCTGTATATGCTTTTGCATTGGCTTCTTTTTTAAAAAAATATTATCAGGATCGAAAGTGGGTTTTTACTACGGGGTTGCTGTTATTGGCGTGCATTAATTTCTATCAGATAAAAATTTACAACAGCGGTATATACAGCCATTTTTCAGTAGTTGAAAAAATTGTAAATTATTTTAGCTGATGCATTTCGTTCGGCGTAGCGTCCCGCTAAGTCGAGGAACCCCAGGCGTCCTCGCCTGTTTATCACCAAACTATTAACTGATTTTTTTCAAAATCTCTCCAAACCTATATACATCTTCAAACGAATTATAAAAAGGTGCGGGTGCACAGCGGATGATATTGGGTTCAAACCAGGCGGCGATAACGCCATGC
>DASRRA010000318.1:0-4582 GCA_035696085.1 Bacteroidia bacterium
AAAAAGCCAAGCAAATTTTGTTGAATGGCAAAAGCCGCTTAAGTGTATGCAATGCCACCGATAAAGTATTATTCAATAAACATACACCTCAGCTAAAGGAAAAAATGCAGGATATTATTTCTGCAGCTACCTCCATGGGGCTGGAAGTACTCGTAGATGGAGCTTTTTTTAATTCCTACACAGGTGTTGAACAAATTAAAGACAAAGCCATTTATGGAGAGGAATTTTTATCTCCTAAAATTCTATTTGCCTTAACCGAAGATCTGGATGCTGCTATCACTACCATTAATACATACTCAGGCGGACATTCTGCAACCATTGTAAGCACTGATCAGGCATCCGCTTCTCAGTTTCAAAATGAGGTAGATTGCGCTGCAGTGTATCACAATGCATCCACACGTTTTACCGATGGGGGACAATTTGGGTTTGGTGCAGAAATCGCCATTAGTACTCAAAAGCTGCATTTCCGTGGGCCTGTAGGCTTAGCACAATTGGTTACCAACAAATGGTTTATTTCCGGAAACGGTCAGATTAGATAAAAACAGATTTCAAATGAAGCATAAAATTGTTGTAAAAATCGGCACCTCCACACTGACTGCCGGCACGAAGAAAATTTCCAGAGGGAAGATTGAAGACATCGCGCGACAACTGGAAAAATTAAAAGATCAATATGACATTGTGATTGTGTCATCCGGCGCGATTGCTACGGCTCGTCAATTTGTAAACATGGAGGGTTGGAGCAATTCCGTTGCCTCCAAACAGGCCATGTCTGCTATAGGTCAGCCCAAGTTAATGCAGATTTACAGCGAAGTATTCAGCGATTTCAATTTGCGAATTGCACAATGTTTAATGACCTATAAGGATTTTGACAATCCTGTTTCCCGTGCCAATACTAGCAATACCATCAATGAATTGTTAGCTAACAATTATATACCCATCATCAATGAAAATGATACGACGGCTGTAGAAGAGTTGATCCTGGGCGACAATGATAAATTATCCGCACTTGTTGCCACACTTATCGGAGCTGAAAAATTAATCATCGTTTCTGATATTGATGGCTTGTTTAATAAGAACCCTAAGTTGTATGCAGATGCGGCACTGATTCCGGAAATATCCGACCTGAATGAAATAGAACGTTACATTGAAGAAAAAGACAATGGACTGGGAACAGGCGGTATGACTTCAAAAATTGCTGCCATTAAAATTTGTTTTCAGCATGATGTAACGGTATACATCGTAAATGGTTCTCAACAAAATTTCATTGAAGACAGTTTAAAAGACAACATGAAGTTTACAAAGTTTATCCCACCGCTGATTAAGATCTGATTATAAATGTATAAGAAAAAGGACGATCGTTGTATCGCCCTTTTTTTTTATATTATTGAATAATTAGTTTTTCAATTTGCGTGCTTTTATCCGTTTGGAATGTGATAAAATAAATCCCTATTGCTACATCTTTTAGGTCTACAGAATTTGCCGTTAATGACTTAGAAAATGAATTTTGCATTATAATTTTTCCGGTAATATCTCTTATCGTTAGTGAGTAATTTCCGGTCATCGTTGTTGAAATATTAATCTGCTGATGGGCCGGATTTGGGTAAATATCAAATTGCTTGTCGCCACGCGCTTCCTTCACAACAGTAGTAATCGGAACG
The DNA here is from genome assembly GCA_035696085.1 of Bacteroidia bacterium. Classification (GTDB taxonomy): domain Bacteria; phylum Bacteroidota; class Bacteroidia; order 2-12-FULL-35-15; family 2-12-FULL-35-15; genus 2-12-FULL-35-15. Next base: position 1,659 of record DASRRA010000318.1, read on the forward strand.
ATTACTTTGAACGAACAAGTTGTTTTATTACCTGCTTCATCCATCGCTTCATACGTTTCTGTTGTTATCCCTTCCGGAAAATTTGCTCCGCTACCCAGTCCTGCCGTTTTTGAAACGATTACATTTTTTGTACAATTATCAGTAGCTACAGGAATAGAATAGATATACACGCCTTGTTTGATCGCGGTATCTGTCGGACATTTCGAAAAAACAGGTGCTATCGAATCTTTTGAAAATAATTTTACAATGGTGGATGCTAAGGGTCCTCCGCATAATCCGTTAAGGACTAATTTAAACTGATACTTATCCATGGAATCCACTACCGGAAAAATGGTAAGAGCAGCTGTTTTGGTATTTGAATAAGGTAACACTTCCGGAACATCTACGAACCCCTTCCCTTTATTTACCTGCCATTGATAGGTTGACACATTCGCTGTGGCAACGGAAAAAAAAGCAGTATCCCCTTTACAGGTATGTGCATCCGTTGGTTGTTTACTAACAGCCATAGCCGGGTTAACGATCACTAAAACAGTATCTGCTTTCCCTTGACATGAACCAACAGTTCCCATTATTTTATATGAAACGATTCCGTTTCCAGAGAGTACTTGTGTGATATTGGATCCACTACCGCTTGTTTGTCCGGTCACCTGTCCATTCACAGTAGTGGGTACCCAACTATAGGAAGTTCCCGCTACATTCGAGTTGAGGGAGATGGATGTCATTTGTCCTGAGCAAATTGTCTGAGAAGAGTGATTAACCGTCACTTCTGGTGTTCTGTTCACTTTAAGCATAGCACCATTGGATGTAGCGTTTCCGGAGACACCAGTAACCACACATCTGTAAAAATAACCATTAAGGCTGTAGGGTGCCCCGTTTATTGTAAGCATTGCAGTAGCTGTACCGGAATAAATTGCAGATGTCATTACCGATGCATAGCTGTTTCCGGCATTCGTACTGACTTCCCATTGATAGCTTACGGCATTACTGGCATTCAGTTTAAATTGTACAGAATTATTTTCACAAACTGTAGATGCTGATGGTTGTATTGAAATTACGGGAGTTTGCGCAACTGATAGAAAAGAAATAAACGATACGCAGATTAAAAGTAGCTGTTTGCTCATGCGAAGATTGATTTAAACCTTGGTATTCTTTTTATTCGGTTAACCAATATAAAACATTCTCGATCAATTTCCGAAAAATAAGGGAACATTCTACTCAACGGTTCGCTTTTAAGAATAAGTGGTTTATTTCAAGAATGAAGCTATTTCACTACATGCCCTTCTTTTAAGTTAAGTGTAAAATTTACACTATCTGGGATTTCACTCGCATAGTGCGAAACATAAATTAATGTTAACTTACTTGTCTTACAAATTTCATCAATCAAGGCTTTAAACTGCTCTTTTTGCTGATGATCCAGGCCTTGAAACGGTTCATCCAAAATTAAAAGCGTGGGGTTTTTAATCAATGCCCTTGCCAGCAAGCATAAGCGCTGTGTGCTTGCTGAAACATGCTTAAACGATTTATCCGAATTGGCATCAATCTTTAGAAATCTTAACCATCGCATAGCCTGGTTTGCTTTCAGGGGATCCGATCTTCTGAAAAGTCCCAATGAATCATCATATCCGGATTCTACCACATGCAGACAAGAGTTTTCACTCGGAAAATATTGAAACAACTCAGGAGATACAAAGCCTGTTTTTTTCTTAATGTCCCAAATACTTTCTCCACTTCCGCGTTTCACATCAAATAAAACAATATCGTTGGCATAGGCTTGCGGATTATCACCGTTAATCAAACTCAGTAAGGTAGATTTACCTGCACCATTATGTCCCAGCAATGCCCATCGTTCTCCTTGTTTTACCCGCCAATTGATTTTATTCAAAATTATTTTTTCTCCATATTGAATGAACACATCTTTCATTTCCACGATGGTATCAAATTTCAGATTGTTTGTTGTTGTCAACAATACCTTAAGTTCTTCCTTATCAATAGAAGATGAGATGGGTGCAAGTACCGTCTGTGGATTAAAATCTGAATGCAACACGTAATTTTTTAATTTGCCTTTTTCAAGTATTGCTACGTGTGTGATAACTTCCGGAACTTCTTCCGGAGAAGTGCTCATTATAATAGTGATACCAGAAGCCGCAATTTCATTTAACAATTCATTAAAGTCAGCGCGTTTGGCGACATCCAATCCTGCAAGCGGATTATCCAGCAACAAGATCATTGGATTTTTGATGAGTGCAGCAGCGATCAACAAACGTTTTGTTTCCCCGTTGGATAATTTAATAAGGTGTTTATTTTTAAGAGGCGATAAATGCAAGCGGTTTATTACGCGCTCGAGGCTCCATGCCCCTTCACTTACAGGTATATTCTGCAGATATTCCTCAACTGTTTCTACGTCTTCCGAATCCGACGCATTAAAGCGTTGTTGGTAATAAAACTCGGCAATATTGGATAAATTCTTGAACTGATGTCGAGCCGCAACATGCGTTATTAGGCTCTGGCAAGAATAATAGGGATCTTTTTGTTTACGAATTTTCACTACTTCTGCCAGTGCAGGAAATATCATGTTTCCATCTGAAATATGAAATACATCTTTTATAGTTTCTAACAATGCACTTTTCCCTGAGCCGGATGCACCAACAATAGCAAGGTGTTCACCCTTGTGAAGCTGCAAGCTCAGGTCCGCAAACACAGGTTGCTGAAGATGTTTGACGGTAATGTGTTGAAGAGAAAGAATCAGCTGTTTTGTCATTATTCAAGCTTATTTTTTCTTTCCTGATCTGAATGCCGCTTCATATGTTTTAATCCAATCCTTGGGACTAACTTTGCTTACCAGCTCACCCATTAAGTCAAACGGGATCGTTTCGGGTTTTTTAAAACGTATACACCCTTTACCCATATCCAATTTTGTTGGAACC
>DASRRA010000319.1:0-8800 GCA_035696085.1 Bacteroidia bacterium
TCAACAGGAGTGGGGTTGGAGATGACAATGATCATTAGCTGTATACCTGGCTACCTGAATTTTTAAATAGTGTGGCTTGCTCTTTCATACCAGATGCGATGGCATCTTCTTCCAGTATTCCTTGTTCGGCTGCAAAGGCCCTTACTTCCTGCGTAATTTTCATAGAACAGAAATGTGGACCGCACATGGAACAGAAATGTGCAATCTTCGCACCTTCTGCCGGTAATGTTTCATCATGAAATTCACGAGCCGTATCCGGATCCAGAGAAAGATTGAATTGATCTTCCCATCGAAATTCGAATCTTGCTTTACTTAATGCGTTGTCACGGTACTGCGCACCGGGGTGGCCTTTTGCAAGGTCGGCTGCATGTGCTGCAATTTTATAAGCGATCACACCATCCTTTACATCTTTTTTATTAGGCAAACCCAAATGTTCTTTGGGTGTTACATAACATAACATGGCCGTACCAAACCAACCAATCATAGCTGCACCGATGGCAGAGGTAATGTGATCGTACCCCGGTGCAATATCTGTTGTAAGTGGCCCCAATGTGTAGAAAGGAGCTTCATGACATTCTTTTAATTGCTTTTCCATATTTTCTTTGATCAAATGCATGGGCACGTGACCTGGTCCTTCAATCATGGTTTGTATATCATGTTTCCAGGCAATTTTTGTGAGCTCACCCAATGTTTCCAATTCTCCGAATTGTGCTTCATCATTCGCGTCGGCAATACAACCGGGACGTAAACCATCGCCTAGCGAAAACGCAACATCATACGCTTTCATGATTTCACATATTTCTTCGAAGTGTGTATACAGAAAATTTTCTTTGTGATGTGCCAGACACCATTTCGCCATGATGCTTCCGCCGCGCGATACAATACCCGTGATACGCTTTGCTGTCAAAGGAATGTAGCGAAGTAACACACCGGCATGAATAGTAAAATAATCCACACCTTGTTCTGCTTGTTCAATTAATGTATCGCGGAAAATCTCCCAGGTAAGGTCCTCTGCTTTTCCATTCACTTTTTCCAAAGCCTGGTAAATGGGAACGGTACCAACAGGAACCGGGCAATTGCGGATGATCCATTCACGCGTTTCATGAATATTTTTTCCGGTGGAAAGATCCATCAATGTATCACCACCCCAACGACAGCTCCATACAGCCTTTTGCACTTCTTCTTCAATAGTAGATGTCACGGCTGAGTTTCCAATATTCGTATTGATCTTCACCAAAAAATTTCGCCCAATAATCATGGGTTCACTTTCCGGATGATTGATGTTGTTAGGAATGATGGCTCTGCCTGCGGCGATCTCATCTCTTACAAATTCAGGGGTGATCAATCCGGTTGGAGTGTTTGCTTTAAAGCTATTACCGGGATGTTGTTGTGTTAAAGGTGAATTTTTGGCAAGTAATTCAATCTGCTGATTTTCACGAATGGCAATGTATTCCATCTCTGCAGTGATGATACCTTTTTTAGCATAATGCATTTGAGAAACATTATGCCCTTGCTTTGCACGAAGCGGTTTTTTGAGATGCTCAAACCGGAATGCATCCAGCGATTTATCTGCAAGTCGTTGTTTACAATACGCAGAGCTGAAATCATCCAATTGCTCGACATCCCCACGTTGAACGATCCATTTCTCACGTAGCCGGTTCAATCCTTTTTTCAAATCAATTGCAACAGCAGGATCTGTATAAGGGCCGCTCGTGTCGTAAACAGTTACCGCTTCGTTCGGAGTACTTGTTAATTTATTTTTCAGTTTAAACTCTGTAGTTGTCAATGTGATCTGGCGCATTGCTACCTGTATATCATGAATTTTTCCAGGCACATAAATTTTGGATGAGCCAGTCAATGGTTCACGTGATAGCACAGTTGTTTCCGGTGTTTGTTCTTTTTTCATTTCAAAAAATATATGCTTAAATTATTAGATTGTCTACCTGTTCTTCACTTTCACGTTTAGCACTAAACAGTTTCGCGCTCCACACTCGCTGCGTCCGTTGTAGCTTTACGTAGACGGGCCCTCAAAACTGGATTTATCCTCCTTGGGTTGCCCTTATAATAGTTACCTGGTCTTTATCACTGAGCTGTGTTTTCCCCCAATCGGCTTTGGCGATAACCTGGTTGTTGATGGCAATGGCAATTCCCTGCTGACGTGCCGGGATTTCGGCGTTTAGCAATTGTTGAACAGTGAGGGGTTGAAGATCACTTAATTTTTTTAATTGATTGTTGATGCTTATTTCCATTTCTAATTTATTTTAAAACTTTAGGAAATGGAGTACTACGGAGAGTTCTTACTTTTCCCTTCGCCAGTACTAACTGAATCAGGTTCCAAGGGTATTTCTCAGTTCTTTAATTAAATAAAGGACACCCCTAAAGTTGAAACAAAGGTATAAATATTTTGAAATGTTATTCTTTAGGGTATGAAATAATTTATAAATGCATCATTATTGCGTGGTTAACCGAAATTTAAACACATGGAATTTTTTAGCGAAGAAACAATTCAATTATTGGTGGCATTGCTTATAGGAGGCATCATTGGTATCGAGCGCGAATATAGCAATAAATCCGCAGGTTTTAGAACCATGATTCTTATTTGCCTTGGATCAACATTGTTAACGATAATTTCAGAACACATTGGATCGAATAGCGATGATCGGGTTGCTGCGAACATTATTACGGGTATTGGTTTTATTGGGGCTGGTGTCGTATTTAAAGAAGGATTTACCGTTGTCGGTTTAACAACTGCTGCATCTATTTGGGTAACTTCTGCCCTAGGAATGGCAATCGGGTTCCACGATTATAAATTGGCAACTGTTGGAACAATTTTGACAATTGTGGTTTTATTTGTACTTGAATATTTGCAGAACTTTATTGATCATCTTCATCATGTGAAAAGATATAACATCGTTTTTCAAGAACATTACAATAGAACTGAAGTGGTGCACGATTATATTATTGCGAACGGATTAAAAGTGGATCCTAAACTGGAAACTAAGAAAAACAATGAATCCACCTTTCAATGGCAATAAAAGGCAAGAAAGAAAAATTGGAATTGTTCAACAAATATTTGATTGATGCAACTTTTGTAAAGTCATTCGAGTGTTAACTTGGAATTAAGAAAGTCGATGATACCCCTCCTGTAATTCACCTTTTCTAAAACGATTTACCAACTCATGTGCAAGCCTTGTGGGCTCGGGAATACGGTATTTACCCAAACATTGTTGGATAATGGCCAAACTGTTTTTCATTCCCAAACCATAACCGGGTGAAACATATACCGGTGCTGTTTTCGATTTGCTGCGGAATGCATAACCAATTTGTTCTTGTTTATCCAGTATGGGGCTATAGCTACTTTTTTCCAAACCGGGTTCCTGGTATTTTCCACAAAGGATATTTTTTGCACAACCCATACTCACTTGTCCGGTTACTGCACCAAAATGGGCGGCAATACCAAGACGCCTTGGATGTGCAACGCCATGACCATCCACCACCAGTATATCCGGCTTATGTTCTAACTGTTCCCATACCTGAACCAACGCGGGAACCTCCCGGAATGCCAAATAACCTGGCACGTAGGGGAATCGTGTTTCTGCTTTTACCAGTGAGTAGGCAATGGGTTGAAGCGTTGGAAAAGAAAGCAGAATTATGCCTGCATAAATGGTGGTGCTGTATAAATTCAATGAAATATCCGCTCCGCCGATGGTGCGAATTGATAGGGCGTCGCGCTCATCGATATTAATTTTTTCTCTTAAATAGTGTTGGAGTTGTGTGGCCTCTGGAATGGAAAGGTTTTCGTAATGAAGTGGCATGCTGTATTTATTTTAAATGAAAACAACAAACATCATGCTTAAAGAAATTCGAGGAAGAATGATTATCAGCCAGTATATTCCAAACGCTTTGCCTGGCTATTTCGTTGGGCGCCACTTCCATAAACTTTTCTAAAGCCTGAAATCCCTTTTTCCTTCTCCGAATTTAATTCCCTTCACATCCTCATTTTGTTTGGCAAGCACTTCCCAGATACTCAAGTTCTTTAATAATTCTATCATGCTGTTTTGTATGATGATGCCTTCGTCCGGGAGCCCTAGTTCATGTAAATGATTTTGTAAGATGTTTACGACCGTATAAAATTTAGAACTGGCAACAAGCACATATCCCTTCTGGAATGATTTATTATGAAAGCCAATAACATCGGGAACTGGTAGTATACAATTTAATACGGTTGATAAATCTTGAGGCAGGTTTCTATCTTCCATAGAAGCAAGAATATATGCAAATGGGCAATACCACGCCTTTTCAAGGTTGCTGACGGTAATAATATAACGCACTTCACATGTTTCCGCCTCTAAATCCATTTCCTGGAGCTCATCCAACTGATTTGTTTTTATTTTCAATTGCTCTTCGGGTATGCCACTGTCTATAAAATCCTGTTTGATTTTTTTTAACGCTTCTTCTTTATCCAATGTCTGTTTTTTTAATACAAAAAGTAGGATAGGTCGAATGTAAATACCTGTAACCAGTCTAAGTGCAACAGCCCGTACTTCTAGCTCCTGACGCATAAAATATGCATTTTGTAAAACACCTTTCACATGGCAATGGTTATAAACTGTTAGTGGTGATTTCATAAAACATTCTTTTTTTTGGTAATTTGCGGGATCGTTGTAATCAGGAATACTTTCCTCCACTAGTAGCGGGGGATAGATGCTGTTATACATGCTTACCCCTCCATTAGTTGGCGAAAGAGCATTTGGGGATGTTGTTATAGAAGAATTCATCAGATAAGGATTTAATTCAAATGTATAAAAAAAACATACACTTTGTGTTTTTCATACAAACATTATTTTAAACTGTTACATGTTTAAAACAATGAATTTTGTTTTATGGCTAAAATACATATCGGAAAAAAAATTAAAGAGGTGTGGAGAGCTTCCAGGCTAAAAGGAACAGAGTTCGCTACGGCTATTAATAAAGATAGACAGGTGATTTATGATATTTTTAAACGGGAAACGATTGATACCGGTTTGTTACAAAAGATCGGTAAAGTGTTGGATCATGATTTTTTTGATTATTACAGCGCCGCCGGTCCGATGACAGTCCAGGAAGAAAAAGTAGCTTATGGATTGAAAGCAGAAATACAACGATTGGAAGAGGAGCTAAAATTGTGCAAGCGACAACTAGCAGAAACAGAGAAAAGATGTGAATTACTGGAAAAGGTCAATAAACTAACGGAAGAGAAATTGGAAGGGAAGAAGAAAACCAAAAGGAAATAAATTCCTTAGTTGTCTTATTTTGCTTTATTGGTGTACTGATATAATTCCTGATTTAAGTTTAATTGAAAAAAAGTTTGTGACAACCCCTCTGATCCTTTCCCTTTCTTTTGTTTAAAGAAGGAGAAAACTGTAGCCGACCTTTGTTTTGATTTCTTTGAAGCATTCATTTTTATAAGTGTATATAGGCATTAACGTGTTTTTTTTTGTTTTGGTTTGGTCGCCTTTGCTTTTTTTTAAAATACACCGCAAGCTGCTGTAAAAAGCACCTTGCTTAACAAACCATCCCCATGGTCTATTTCAGGTTACGATGTATTTTCAATTTAAATTTTAAGCCTGCCGGTGACAAAGACTGCATCAACAACAAGCCTGTATTAAAATCACACTGTAATGATAGTGTATAATTGGACAGAGTGGTGAAAGGATTTTTCCGCATTCGTTCTGTAGCAGGACTGGAGAGAGTAGTGGGGCAGAACGTTGTTGATTTTAGTGCAGGTTCATAGGGTTTTACCTAAGGCATTTCAAGTGGTTTTCCTAGTTGGATTTGAATTTAATTTTAGGTATTGGAAGTGTTAATGAAGCGATGACACGACAAGCGGTTAACCTTATTATTTCCTGGATGCCATAAGACAAAAACGACAAGGTGATTAACCTTGTCGTTTCAAATTAGTTGATGAAATCCCTATTCTGATTCCTTCTCTTTACTATCCTTTTTCTTCGCTTCTTTTTCTTCCTTTTCTTCTACTGCAGTTGGATCCAGTTTTCCAATGATTTTAATTTCCGTTCTTCTGTTCAATTGTCTTCCTTCGGGGTTATCTGAACCATCTTTATTCGTGTTTGGTGCAATAGGGACGGTTTCACCATAACCTTTTGCAATCAATCGTGATTTATCAATTCCTTTTTCAATCAGGTATTGTTGTACGGCTTCAGCTCTTCGTTGGGATAATTTTAAATTGTAATCATCGCCTCCCTTACTATCTGTATGTGTTGAAAGCTCAATGATTAATGTTGGATTTTGTGTCAGCAATCGCATAATGGTTGTATCCAATACTACTTTTGACTCAGCTGTTAATTTAGGGCTGTTGAACTCGTAGTTTAGGTTTGGTATCAGAAGCGGCTTTTCAGGAACTTTTGCAATGGAGAAATTGTGTTTTGCGCTATCCGACTTCAGCATGTTTTTCGTTGAAATATCAATTGCATGATTGAAGTATCCATCCTTGTTCGCTTCTACAATATAATTGTAACCCGAGCGAAGGTGTAATCTGTAGTTGCAGTCTTTTGTTTTTATTTCTTCTGATAAGTATTTTTCTTCTCCGTTTACAATATAAACGCTAAGGATAGCATCGCCTACACAGTTACTGTCTTTGTCTGTAATTTTTCCATAGGAAGTAAATTCAATAAATTTTGTAAACTTAAATTCATAAATATCATCACAGCAGGTGGCATTGTAAAGTGATTGTCCGCCTGCACGGTTGGAAACCACAAAACCTCCGCTTCCTTTTTCATTTAATGCAAAATCCAAATCATCAGCTGGCGAATTGATTTTAGGTCCAAGGTTTACCGGAACACCAAATTTATTGATTTCTCCCATTGATTTGTAAACATCAAGTCCGCCAAGGTTGGCTTTTCCATCAGAACTAAAATAAAGGGTTTTTGTTTTTGCATCATAAAAAGGAGTGGTCTCTGTTCCTACAGAGTTTATTTTACTTCCTGCATTTTTTGGTTCTTTAAATGTCTTTTTGCGGGCGTCGTATTCTGTATACCAGATATCCAAACCACCTCTGGTGCCTGGTCGGTCAGAAACGAAATAAATGACTTCCTGTTTTTTCTTTGATTCTTGTCCAACAGTTGGATGCGAAGATGTGTACTCGGGCATGTTGATTTGATTATCCATCAACACAGGTGTGCTCCATTCTTCTCCCTTTTTTTCTGAATAATAAATTTTGCAGATGACTTTGTATTGCCAGTTTTTTTCACATTTTGTAAAATAGAAACGGTTCTTATCCAATGAAAATGTTCCGTTGGCAATGTCTACATCTTTGGAATTAAATGGTCCTGCCCATTCACCTTTAAACTTCCATTTGCCATCACCTTCTTTTTCACCTACATAAAATTTGCGGGTTGGTGGAACTTCTGTTGTGTCTTGTTTTTCTTTGCTGGGACTTGGATCTGCATCAAAAAACTTCGCTTTGTTTTCACGCACCGATCCAAAAATAAATTTGTTTTCTGTGACAGGGATAGGAGAAAAATCAATGTGTGGATTATTAATATCCGGCATTGGCAGAATGATTTCTTTTGCTACGGAATCTTTGTAATTGAGTGCAAGCTGAGCTCCTTCCAACTCTGTTTTATATAACTTTTTAATATTTTCGTTGCTTACGTTGGTAGATGCCTTTTTGAATTTTCCAAATGTTTCAATCGCTTCTTTGTATTTACCATTTGCTTTTTGCATGGTACCTAAATAAAATAACGCTTCGGGAAATTTATTGGATGCATTTTTAACGATTTTTTCGTAATACGTTTCAGCATTTACATAATCGCGTGTGTGACGGAATAATTCGGCAATGTGATATTGATCTTTCACATTGGTGGGGTTTATTTCAATTAATTTTTTGTAATAAGCCAGCGACAAGTATAAATCCCCGGTGCGTTCTGCACCATTCGCGAGATGCCGGATTTTACGTGCTTTGACATTTTCAATTTCCAGTTCATTTTGTGCAATGCCCAGAATAGAAACAGCTAAAAATATAAAAGTGATGAATGACCTTAACATGAACATATGCTTGTTTAGTACCTATCGCAAGGCAGTGTTTTAATTTTTGGTTTTGAACTTGCACCTGTGTAAATAATTGAAACTTCAAAAGAGCTTCTTCTTTTCACGTCTGTGCTCAACGTTGAAATATTTACATCATAGCTAAATCCAAGATCAAATTTTTTAATGCTCAATCCAAGGAAAGGGAATGCCGCATCAATATTCCGGACAGCTCCATGTCTGTAATAGGCACCCAGGGTGATGCTGGTGATGGTTTTGTTAGGTAATTTATAATTTACATTTGTTCCAAAGACCATGTCATTTGCTTTGGCTGTCCACATCCACATTAATTTGGGTTGAAGGGTAATTTTTTCATTTGCTTTAAAATCCAATTGTGCATGTGCTACCTTGCGTATTCTTAAACGATCCTTGAACTGGTTGAAATAACTGTCTTTAGGCATGTTCAAGTGGTTGGCAGCGAAACCGATTTTAGCAGTCGACTTACCAAATGTTTTAGCCCATTGCACACCCAGGTCCAGATCAAACTCGGTTATATTCGGATTGATACTGTTTTCATTGTTTTGAGGTTTGCTAAACTCACCTTGATCATAATCCCATTGTGAAGGAAATGTTTGTCCTGATAAATTACTTTGTCTGAATACAAGTCCCGGTTGAATACCAACTCTAAAGTTATGACCATTTTCTGTGGTATAACCGTAAGCACCGGAAAGTAATATTTTTGTAGTGGATAAATTAAAACCTGTAAACTCATCTCTTG
>DASRRA010000320.1:0-2445 GCA_035696085.1 Bacteroidia bacterium
CAGGGTTTGGTGAAAAATAAATTGGCACCGTGCGTAAAACAAAGCTCTATATCTCTCACATTGCGGGAAGTAGAAAGAATAACAATGGGAATATGGCGAAGTGACTCTATAGCCCTGATTTCAATAAGGCATTCCATCCCGTTTTTATAGGGCATGTTTAGATCCAGGAGCAATAATTCCGGAATTTCGCCTTTGTTTAGAATTTCCATAAGCTGTTTCCCATCACGAATTGTATGGCACTGAATATCAGGAGCGTATTCATGAATCGCCTCTTTTAGCAACATTTGATCATCTTCATCATCGTCGGCGATAATCAACTGCTTGATTTGGCTGTGTGTGCTCATGGGGACGAGAGATTTATGGGTACCTAACCTTATATCAAATTTAATCCATTTTTAGGAAAAAGCAAAGATTGGGAAAAGAATTAACTAATAAAAAAAGAGCTGTTTTCAGGCAGCTCTTTTTTATTTAAAAATAAAGTAATGTTATTTTAATTTGAACGCCGCTTTTACTTGTTTTACGAAGTCAAGTTTTTCCCAGGTAAACAATTCAACTTTTAACGATTTTGTTTTACCATCAGGGCTGGTAAATGTTTTTGTAATTGTTTCGTTTTTGCGTCCCATATGTCCGTATGCAGCAGTTTCACTATACATCGGCGTACGTAATTTCAAACGTTGTTCAATGAAGTAAGGTCTCATATCAAAAACGTTTTCTACAATTTTTGCTATTTGCCCGTCGGTCATTTTAACCTTAGCAGTGCCATATGTATTGATGTAAATACCCATTGGTTGTGCTACACCGATTGCATAAGAAACCTGTACCAATACTTCGGAGCATACACCTGCAGCAACTAAATTTTTTGCAATGTGACGCGTTGCATACGCAGCAGATCTATCTACTTTAGAAGGATCTTTTCCTGAAAATGCTCCACCACCGTGTGCGCCTTTCCCACCGTATGTATCAACGATAATTTTACGACCTGTTAAACCAGTATCTCCGTGTGGCCCGCCGATAACGAATTTTCCGGTTGGGTTGATATGGTATTTGATTTTGTTATTAAACAGGTGAGCAAACTTTTTATATTTTGCTTTTACGCGTGGGATTAGGATAGAAACGATGTCTTTTTTAATTTTGTCCAACATCTTTGCTTCTGTATCGAAATCATCGTGTTGTGTTGAAACCACGATTGCATCAATACGAACCGGTACATTGTTATCATCGTACTCCAATGTTACCTGCGATTTCGCATCAGGTCTCAGGTATTTAATTTCTTTATTTTCTCTGCGTAAAGCAGCTAATTCAATCAATATTTTATGAGCAAGATCCAGTGCTAATGGCATGTAATCTTCTGTTTCGTTGGTTGCGTAACCAAACATCATCCCCTGGTCACCGGCACCTTGTTCTTCTTTTTTCTTTTTATCAACTCCCTGGTTAATATCTCCGGATTGCTCGTGGATCGCAGAAAACACACCGCATGAATTTGCTTCAAACATGTATTCGCTTTTGGTGTAACCAATTTTTTTGATCACATCACGTGCAATAGTCTGAACATCCAAATACGCCTGAGATTTTACTTCTCCTGCAAGTACCACTTGTCCTGTTGTTACAAGGGTTTCACAAGCTACTTTTGAATTCGGATCAAAAGCTAAAAAGTTATCAATAAGCGCGTCAGAGATTTGATCTGCTACTTTGTCTGGATGGCCTTCCGATACAGATTCGGATGTAAATAAATATCCCATAGAATGTGAATTGTTTTAGTTTTAAAATAGGCCGCTAAAATACAACAATTAATTAAGATAGAGAAAACTATTTTGTGAGTTGTTTGAAGACATCTTCCAGGCGTTGCTCTTCCTTATGAAGAGTTAGAATAGCCAGGTTGTGCTGAACCGCAAACTGGAAAACAGCAGGGCGTATATCTTCTTCGGAAAGTGACTCAATTTGCCAGCTATTGCCTTTCAACCGGTTAACGGTATGAACGCCTGGGATGCTGCTTAATGCTTTGTCATCTACAGATTTATCAAACTCTACGGTAAGTAATTGCTTATGCTGTGCCTGAGAATGCTGCAATACGGAAGTTGCATCATTGGCTACAATTTTCCCATTGTTAATAATGATAACACGGTTGCACACTGCCTCTACTTCCTGCATAATATGGGTAGAAAGCATCACCGTTTTTTGTTTACCGATTTGTATAATCAAATTGCGGATCTCCGCCAATTGATTAGGGTCAAGCCCTGTGGTAGGTTCATCCAGAATTAATACCTGTGGGTCATGTATGAGTGCCTGGGCAAGGCCCACGCGTTGCCTATATCCCTTTGAAAGCGCGCCGATTTTCTTTTTTTGTTCCACCTGCAGCCCTGTCATTTCAATCATCTCTGAAATACGACTTTTTAAATTTTTGAGGTGATGCAATCCTCCAATAAATTCAAGATATTCCTTCACATA
>DASRRA010000321.1:0-11874 GCA_035696085.1 Bacteroidia bacterium
ATTACCAGAGATGGTAAACCCTATAGAGTTATTGATCCCAATAAAGGAAAATACAAGCTGGAGCTGGAGTTAAATAGTGATTTTTCATTTACATTCACCAAGATGGGGTATATCACAAAAACGGTTCTTGTGGACACACATATCCCTAAGGGAAGGGAAGAAGAATATTTCAATGAATTTATTGCAGATGTGACACTGGAGCCACAGCCGGAAGATAAGCTAATTACTTATTCCCAACCGGTTGGAAAAATTAAGTACAGTAACGCTGCCGGTGATTTTGATTTCGATAACGATTATACTGCTACTGCGAAGGTACAATTGGAGAAGGATAAAGAACACGCACCTCCAAAACCGAAAGAACCGGCTCCAAACCCCAGACCAACGCCTCCACCTGTTGCCAAAACAGAAACACCACCTAGTAAATCAATTCCAATTGCAGCAAAGCAACCAGAGTATAAGTCAACACCTGAACCCAGGAAAACAGCAGAGCTTGCGGTAGACCCACCCGCAGCACCAAATCCAAAAGAGAGGGAAGAACGCATTATTCAAAAAGATCGTTTAAAAATTACGATGGTAACTGTTAAAGTAAGCGGTCAGGAATTCGTGTATAGAAAAGAAGAATACAGCTGGGGTGGTGTATACTTTTACAGAGATGAAAAAAATATTACTGAAAGTACCTATGCTAAAGAAACGGAGTAATGTGTTTTTTTCCGCCCCTTCTTGTCCCTCTTTTTGACTGATTTCTGCTTCTGGCAGTTCCAGGAAAATATTGTACTCCTCTTCTCCTTCTTCTATATACACGCATATGATGCTGAGGATTGTGTATATAATGATGCGCATATTGTCCTTTCGGAATGCCTGTTCGGGCAAGCAGGAGCTGATCCTGTTCATATAAAAGGATAGATCGTGCATACAGGTTGTTTCTGAAGCTGATGGAAAGTCTTCTATTGTTTAGTAGATATAAAATAAATAAAGGAGCATCATCTTCCTGCTTATGGGTGCCGTGCTGGGAGTTTGAATCGCAAAATTTCAAAAAGAAAACATGAATATCTTTCCCAACTAAACGGAACGTTAGTGGTAACTGTTTTTTTACATTTTTCATACGCTCCATCAGCAGCGTTTCTGCATAATTGGCCAGCTCGTGCGCAGAGGTATCATTCAAGAAATGAACAATATCCACAGGAATGTTGTACTTCTGATAAAATTCTTCTTTATCAAAAAGAAACTCTCTGCGGAAAGATGTATTTGTATAAAGACGCCAGAGTGTAGGCTGATTTACTGCTTGCATATTATTTTTTTACAAGTTAGAGATTCATGTATAAAAACAAAAAGGCACAAAAAAATAAGGCTTTTTAGATACGTATTTCTATATAAATTGTTTCAGCCATTTACGGGCTTCTTCATCATTTGTAAATGATTTTATAGGAATGGGGGAGGGTTTTAACTTAAACAGGATACCCATAATCAGTTGTGCCAATCCTGGTGGTGATACCATGGCCATTGCCTTATAAACGTTGGGCAGCTGTTCTGTTGAAAATTTTCGCGTTTCTTTATCCGGTACTGGTGAATTGCTCAAATAAATCAATAACGGAACTTTTTTGTTGCCTGTTATCTGATTAACCAGGGCAATATTTTCCGAGATGTTTTTAACAGTACGTTTCGGACTTTTCGAATAGGAGTAAAGAATTCCTTCGGGGCTGTACCAATAATCAGCTATTTCTCCTTTGATGAGCTCTATATTTTCTGGTAATTTCATAAAAAAAAATCATTTGATGGACTTCACTTTCCATTCCTTTTGATCCGGATATTTGATGAGTGAGATCGCTATCTGTTTATATTTTTTTTCTCCTTTTAAAATGAGGATAATTGTCGCAGCTCCATGCACACCTGCTGAATCGCTTAATTTATTTATACCACCCCAGGGCACTACTGAAAACGCTTTAATTTTCCCAATCTCTGCTATGGTTGTAGAGTCTGACGACAAAAACCTCTTTGCGTCCACAAGCACAGCTGAATTGGAAAACAAAAAGAAAATAGCAACCTTTAATAAAAGTGAAAAGATGATCACAACGATGCCTATCTTTTCTCCATATGCTTTATAGGAGCCGTTTTTTCCTTGCCGGTGCTTTATACGTTGTTGGATCAACCCAATAAGCGCAATAAGCAATAAAAACCATCCAACGGATTTACTTTCCCAAAAAAAATAAACCCCAGCTATTCTGCAAAGGTAGCCGTATAGGATAAGGGCTAAACCAAGTGAACAAATAATTTTGAGAAACAGATTCTTTGGTTTAAAAAATTCCATGTAAGAAGCAAGCTGGTATTATTGCTAATGTACACTATTTTTTTTGCTTTTGACAAAGAGGTAGTTATAATCAATTCATTTGGGAAAGCTTGTATACTACCCACACAAAGAACGAAACGATTCCGATTAGAAAAATAAAATAGCCGTGTTTACGGTCGGATGCCGAATATGCAAAAACAACATTTCCATCTGGTAACGTTTTCTTGTGCCGGCTCAAGTACCAACCGATAAAAATACCGAGTAAGCCTCCTGTCAACGCAAATAAATACCCAACTATTATCCAGCCGGTTTGTTTATTTTCAGGTGTTGAGAGTTCCTTTATACGCTCTTTCCAGAGTGTTTCAATTTGTTCCGGACTAACGTCCTTTCCCCGATCTTTTAAAATTTTCTGTGCAAGTAAAAAGTCAAAATAACTCCACTCATTTTGTTTGTGTATAATTTCAATCAGCTCTTCATCTGTAAAACTAAAAAGATAGTGATTGGGATCGGCATTTTCCAGTTGTGATGCATACAGCGTTAATAATAGTTTTCGTGCAGGTTCAAAATCCTTTTTTAAAAGTTTAACACGATATTCTTTTGTTAACTGACTAGCTGAAAAAGTAGGATCAAAACTAGTGGAGTTATCATCAAATAAACCATTAATGTTATTTGCTTTCAAAAGCTCCAATAAATCTAAAGCCTCAGTGGGTTCCGAAAATTTTTGAAATGTATTAAATTGATCAATTGTCGACATCGTACCGTCCGAGCTTAAAAACAGGTGTTCCTCATAAATTTATTTGCGGTTAAATGCTTCTGGTTTTATTGCTCCAAAATTAATGGCATCACCTTGTAGGCTTAAGCATTCTTCTATGATACCTTTTATTTGACGGTTGTAGTTTCCATCCACTGTAATGCCGGCCATAAATCCGCAATTGTTTTCAGTAGATACTGTTTCAATTAAAATTGTTTTTTTGGAAAATGTAAATCTCCACTGACACCCTTTTTCTGAATCTTTTTGTCTGGCTGTGAATATACCTATATTGTTATTGACTTTTAACCGACCATAATATTCGTCCATTTTAAAGGCAGTAGGACCGGTATTAGAATTAAAATAAAATAAAACAGTACTGTCACTATCCGGATAAATAATAATTGTCCCTACTTTTTCTCTCTCCACATTTTTACCATAAGCATATAATCCGGCATACTTGGATGTTTTTAACTTCTTAGCAGAAATATTGGTTACTTGTGCAAACCCGCTTAGGGTAAATGTCAAAATAAAACAAAGAAGGAGTGGAGTTTTGATCATACTTTCAAAAATTTATTATTTCGTTCCAATTTTCTAAAATAAAAAATACCTGTAATGCCTAAAAGTATGAAAATGGTTGAGATTAATTGTGCTTGTGTAAAAGAAAAACCTCCAATTGTGTATGGATTATTAATACGGATTGTTTCGATCAGAAAACGCTCAATACCATTGAGCAGCACATACAACGAAAAGAGCATACCCGGGGTAGTGATGCGTTTGCGTACACTCCATAAAACAAGGAACAGGGTGACGCACATGATGGTTTCATAAAATGGAGTAGGGTAAACTGGGTTAGCCAGGTGATAACAAAATTTTTCTTGTCCGCAATTGACCATTAATACACCATCATTATTGACATTGTGGGCGTAATCATAGGACCAAACCCAGTCAGGTGCCCAGCTTAACCAATCTGGTTTGGGATTTAAATTGTCGATACCCCAATCACCATCACCGGCAACCTGGCAGCCAATACGCCCTACAGCATAACCAATCATTAAGGCTGGAGCAGCAGCATCAATTAAATGCAAGGTCGGAATTTTATTTTTATGTCCATACCAGATACAGGCAATGGAAGCGCAAATAAGACCACCATAGATGGTTAACCCGCTTAATGAAAACAAACTACCCATTGGATCTTTTACAAAGTCTCCCCAGTTTTCCAGGTTGTGAAAAATTTTAGCTCCAATGATCCCTGTTAATGCAGCTAATAGTGTTAAGTTCCCGATGTGTTGATACGGATGGAAAGGCTCTTCCAGTATGGTTGGAACAGTAAGGTTGTATTTTTTTCTTTCGGATGTAAAATCAGAGTATCGTATACCCAATGCGATCCCGGCACCAATGATACCACCAATTAAGCTACCTTGCATGGAAATAAAGAACCCGGGTGCATCATCTTCCATTTTATTAAAATGAAGAATCATGTACAAAATCTTTGCTCCTAAAATAAAGCCGATAAGCGCTGCCCAGAAATACTCGCTGGAAGTCACTTTTTTTCCTCTTAACACTTTAATGGTAGTGGCATGTAATAATCCTTCATTTTCTTTGCGTTTCAATTCGCGCGAAAAGAAATAAGCAGCAACTAAAAAAGCAATGGCTACAAAAAAACCGAAACTTTGAATGAGTTTTAAAAAAGGGATTTCAAGACCAAATAAATCTTTTACAGCGTAATATAGTGATGGGTACATATGCGGACGTTATAATTAGTCAACGAAGTTACAAAACTTAGGGGAATTAACCTGAATAACTTTATTCAAAGAGCCAAGCCTTAATCAGTTTCCATTTGTTTTCTTTATATAGTAGTTTGTCTTTTGGTAAGATTTCTACCCAGTATTTTTTTATGAAGTAGTAGCTGAAATAAAAACCAAGTAATGTAAAAGCGATCAGCATTGGTATCAACAAATATAACCAGGCTTTATGCCTATCGTAAGCAAGTATTTCTTTGTGATTAATAAAAAGTTGTTCGGGGTTGGAGCGAATTGGTGACTGAAAAAAATGCGGAAAGTAACTTATGAAAATTTCCTGACCATTATTTTTGCTATCCAATATTAACGGCCATTTATCGGAATCTTCGTCTGAACTGAGGTGAATTATATAGGGTTTATCAATGAAAATGTCAACGAAATGAGATGCTTTTCCTCTACTATTATATTCTGTCCTTAGCTCAGTCCTTTTAATAACTGCTGTATCGGTTTTTAGATCATTCGCTCTTGCAAAAAAAATGGTTAAAATCAATATCAACATGTATGAAAAAAAAATGGATGCGACCGGAAAAAGAACAATCCCTAAACGGGCTCTATCCGATCGTATCCAATTTCTCAAGGCCATTTAAATACTTCACTCGTCTTTTTCAGCGGTCTCGTATTTCACAATATCACTTGCAAAATCCATAAAGAATTTATGCGCCGAGGTAAAGGAAAAACGATTATCCGCCGTTTTTTCAATGATATTTCTACGGTTCAATGTGTTGATGAAATTTTTACGTGAATCCGTATCTTTCAATTGCTTGTTGGAAAGAATTAAATCGATGTAAGCGGAATTTTGAAAATAGTTTTCAATTTCTTCGGTTTCAAATTCGCTAAACTGAATACGCTCCAGGAAATTTTTACCATCACGATCCAGCTCATAGCTTAACAAGGCAATAAAAATGCAGATATCACGGGAAAGCATCTCATTGGATTCATCTGAAACCAGATACGCATAATCCTGTGTCACTTTCAACTCATAATTAAATGATGCTTTGAAAAAATAAGTATACGATTGCTCGTTTTCTTTCAAAACCTGGAACGTACGTTCTTGTGGCAAAACAAATTTACCACTCATTAAGTCTTCTACAATTTGGCGGTGGTGATTAGGAAATTCCATGTTTATTGATAGTTATTTTAGGAACTGTGATGGTTAAGTCGTTAATTTTAATTTTTTCGAAATCTGCTTTGGGATCAAACTCTCGTTCGATGTCGTCATCAAAAGCTAATGTTGTAAGCGCAAAGAATTTTTCAATCTCTACTTTTTTGTATTCTTCCTTTAAAGTCTTATTGCACCAGTTGAAAAAATCTTTTACCGGTAAATTGGATTTCAGCTTCGTTGTATAATGTTCTTTGTCAAAGATCCATTTTTCATCTTCGTTTGCTTGCTCTTCAAAGTATACATCCACATCATTTTTGAATTGCTCAAATATCTCTGCCGCGTTGAAGAAGGTACTTGGTGAATACACAGAAATCTCTTTGCGTTTTAAAATCTTTGGTACTTTCCGTTTGTATGGATTTTTCAGGAAGGTAATCCATCCGGTTAAAATGATAGACTCTGTTCGGATACGCTCAATAAGCGGTAACAATTCATTCGTCAAAATTTTGGATTGACGCAACAAATTATCATTCACCTGAATCAATTGAAAATAAAGCTTTTCAAACAAGATACGTGAACTTTCTTCATCAAAATTTAAACGGTATTTATTGGAATATTCTGAAATATCATACAGCTTATTCGCAATAGAAGCACTGTGATTAATATCCAGGATTTTGTTTAACGGAATGATATACTCGTCTATCCAACGGGATGCACGAACAATTTTCTCCCGATAATCAATCTTTTTTACATTGGCTTTTAATTCACGTGTTTCATTTAATAAACTGAGAGTGTTTTTTTCAACCATCTCATAAAATGCACGAATCTCATTGGCCAACTCGGATAAGCGATTGTTTAATATTACTTTATCACCATTAAGTTGCTCGCGTATCTTTCGGAACAATTCAGCAATAGAACTGTGATATTTTTCAATCGTTTCCGGTAACATGGGTTTGAATTCACTTAAAATAAATTCAATTAGGTTGTAGTATACCGTGCGTATTTCAAAGTCGGCATTGATAGGACTTAATATTTTGTAATCCAACAACTGCGACTTGATGTGATTTTCATTTTTTGCTAAAATTTCATCCAGCACTTCATGATTAATCACACCATGACTTAATTGAACTTCATACAATTCGTGTATGGGCTCAAAATGTTCCAGTAAAAACCGGAGTATGGTTCTTGGTTCTACTTGTATCATACTAGTTCACTTTTTTGTTGATAGGTTGAACAACACCGTTGCGCTCTACAATAACAGCATTTTGCTTTTCATTGATATTTATTTTCGCTTTGGATGGATAAATGAAATAGTATTTGTTGAATCCCTCTACGGCATCCGGGGCCGCAAAGATTGGAATGAAATTGTGATCCTTACAGAATTTTACAAGCTCCGGGCGGTTTTGTTTATCAATGGTTGCAACCTCATCAATAAATAAAGCAATTTTATTTGCTTCATCAGTAATTGCTAAACGGTTGATGATGGACATGATCATTACCAAACGAATCATACGGTCGGTACCGTCGGACTCCACCTGGTTGGCCAAATCCACACGTTTATCTGTTCCTTTGATATGTAGTAATAATTCAATATTGAATAACTCTTCAAAGTATACCTTTTTACCGCTATCTAAATAGGTATTCAAAATTTTTAAATTTTCTGATTGGTCAAACTCAAAACTCATTTGCCCGTTGAACTCTTGGATCGAAGCAATTTTTTTCAATTCACCCATGATGCGCTCATTGTCAATCAACTCAACCTTCATCGACTCGATATTGGAAATACGAGTCTGTGATAATTTTTCGTTGAATTTTGTATAGACAAATTGTTTGAACTCTTCGTAACGTTTTAATAAGGTATACGCAGGGTTTGCGAATTGTGTAGAGATGCTGGATAACAATCCATCAATACTGCGTTCTTTATCCGATAAACAAGCAATCTCTTCTTCCACAAACTGTATGAATTGAATTTCATCTGCAGAGTTGTTACGTAAGCGGTATTTTAAATTATCAAAAGTGGCGTCTTTTTTTGCCTTTAACTCGATACGATCTTTTTGATGGATCTGGATTTTAGAGTAGATATAATCCAGGTTATCATTTGTTTCATATTCGATAGGCTCTACTTGTATGGCCTCCACTTCAAACTTACGCTCCTTTAATTCTTTTACACGAACTTCCAATCCACGTTTTTCTTCCTGAAGTTTGTCAAACATGATTTGTTTTTGAGAAATCTCTTTTACTAAATCGCTTAAGAAATCTTCTAACTCTTTCTTCTCCGCGTTTAATTTTTTGATTTCTTCCGTAACAAACTTTATTTGTTTTTCAAGTTGAGGTTTGGTCTCAATGCGTTTTACTTTTTCTTTGATTAATTCAATTTCACTTAAAATTGATTTAAGTTTTGCATCAATCTTTTCCTTATCTACAACCGTTTTTAATAATTCTTCGGTTTGTTTTTTCTCGGTTTGTAGAACTTTTAACTCCTCTTTTAATTCTTTTACGGAGCGAAACTCTTTTAATTCAATTCCTTTGATATCAATCTCTCCATCAAAAATGTTTAAAATCTTATCAGAAATTTTCTTGATTGGCTTTTTAACCTCTTTGCTGGATAGGCTGGTTACTTGTTCAGATAACACCGCATTCAACAATTTTTTTACATCTTCATCATCCGAAATTTTGTGGATCAATAAGTTGTTGTAATTGTCGATTTGGTTTTCAAGAGACACAATTTGTCCGTTTATTTTATCAATGCGCAACTCCAGTTGTTTGCTGGATAACTTTTGGCTTTCGATAGTAGTGAAGCGTGTTTCAATCTCCTTACGATCCTTATCCAGGTTACGTAATGATTCTTTTAGGAAATCAACTGTTTCAAATTTATTTACTTCATCCAACTCTCCTTGTTTCTCTGCAAGCAGGTTTGTCTTGTTTTTGATCTCTGCATTTTTTTCACCGATATAAGAAGCATAATTCAACTCCTTTGGTTTTAAAATTTCATTGATCTCATTGTGAACTGCGGCAATGTGGCGTCCTCTTTCAATAGAAGAGATTTCCAGCTCAGGAATAGCAGCTGTATAGGATGTATTGAAGGCTGAAATTAACTCACCTACAATTTTTGTTTTGGAATTATAAACCTTTACCAACTCACGGAACTCCAGGAAATCCGTACGAACCGATTTGATGCTTTTGATCTCTTCGTTGATTCGTAACAAATCAATGATGTCCTTCTTATTTTTTTGTGAGAAGTTTAAGCTTTCATTTTCGCGGTTATCCGCAATAATCAATGATTCTTTTAAGGTTTTGTTGGTGATGAGTTTAGAGTTGATAAGGTAACGGTATACTTTTGAAAAGTTATTACTCAAACCATCTGCTTTTACAGTGTCTTCAAGCCATACAACTGCATTGTTTTTTGTTCCGCGGTGATATACGTGGTTAAATACATCTGATTTTGTATTGAATTTGCTGTGTACAATTCCTTTTTCACTAAGTAATGCAATGGTTTCATCAAAATTGCGTAACCTTTGATGAGCTCCTTCATTCTCAAAGAAAAATTCTTCATCGTATTCGTTATCGATTTTATAATACTCCAACTCCCCGTCGGTATTGCGTTTTACTAAAATGCAATAGTATCCCAGTTTATTGATTTCGAATACCAGAAAGCTTTTGTTGTGAGTAGGGAAGTAGTGATGGATGGTCTCTTTATCTCCCTTACGCTGACCACTAAACGACATTTTTTGTCCATCCACAACAAATAAAAAGTTCAATGCATAAATCAATGTACTTTTACCAATGTTGTTTGGGCCGACTAGCTGCAGGGAGTCGCAGTTATCTAGTTTTAATTCGGCTTTTCCATACCCTTTCGAGTTAATTAATGAAATACGTGTTAGCATTGTTTTACCAGTTTCAGAATTTATATTCCCAAATATACTCAATGCAATACCGCCCCCTACCAGGCAATCACCTGTTAACAACAAAGCCTTGAAAATAGGGGAGATAAGGGCGGTTTTGTTAACAAGTTTTAAGTTTTTAGAAGTTATTAAATTGCATTTGAATTTTGAAGATTTTTGTTATCATATAGTTCAATTTTCAGTTATCAGATTAATTTTGAAAAGAAAATATTCATTTTATGAAAAAGATCATTTGCTACTTGTTTTTCACCGTAATAATGATGATTGTTGTCAATGCTTGTAGAAAGGATAAGTTGAACGTTACTGATAAGCCATTGTATGAAGAAATTTCACAAAGTGGCTTCACGTATTTTCAAAATGGAAGTCTGTTAAGTGGTGTTTCACCAAGCCCTCATGGGGCTTTCAAATTGAAATTTAACGCTATTGCATCGGCGGCATTGGACAGTACAGATAGATTGCCCAAGGGAAATAAGTTTCCGACCGGGGCCGTTTTAGTGAAAGAAGTGTATGAAAATGGCGTGCTTAGGTTATACGTAGTGATGAAGAAAGATCCTTCCAATCAAAATCAAGGGACTGAATGGTTATGGGCCGAATATAATACAGACGGCTCAGTAGATTACAGTATTAATAAAAAAGGACAGGACTGTATCGGGTGCCACAGCGGAGGCATGAACCGAGATTTGACCAGGACATTTGATTTGCACTAATATAAACTACTTCATATGACAGAAGACGATTATTATTATGATAAATTTAAGGATTACAACCAAGAAAATCTCTTTGAAATAATCTTTAATAAAACAGATTACAAATCTGAGATCATCCATATTGTTAAGCAGATCATTACAGAAAGAGGATTGACAGAATCGTTAGAAAAAGCGATTCAGGTAAGAAATGCGAAAGCGGAAGAAGAAGAGCAACACTATCAAGCGGAGATTCGCGAAAATTACGAGTATTACAAAAGTGCTTTTGAAATAAAAAAAGATAGGAATTCAATACAAATTAGGATTTCAGATATCCCTCTTTTTGAAGGTGCACTTCATGAACATAAAATTGATTTTCATAGAGAAGATAAACATGTAGGTGCCCAAGTGGACAGTTATCCCACGCAAACTTATTTTTTTCTAAATAAAGATATCGATCAGGTGGATCGAATTACGAAGGAATTAAAAATTAACACGGCCCCCTATGCGGACATTCGCCCTTTTTTTAAAAAAGAATTAATAATTACTGGAATTGTTTTAATAGTAGTAATGTTAATACTGGTGATCCTTTTATAGACTCAACGCATACATCGCAAAACTCGCCAGCCAGTGATCACCTCCATAATTACCACTGGTTACCATAGGCAGTGTTTGCTGAAGAAAATGCTGTGCGGTTTGTTCAAATAATACTTTTGTTTTATGAGATGCTGGTAATTTTTTGGCAATGCCTTTCATGCACCAGGCCCTGCTTAAAGATAAGCCATCCAGGTGTACGATTTGCAAATCGCTGCGATCACTTACAATAGGAAGGGTTATTATATTTTGAATACTTCTGTTTTCGTAAAACGCATCAAACCATTTTACAAACTCAGCTTTGTTGAGCACCCGGCTCATTAAATCAGCTATCTCCAAACTTGGACTTAAAAAATCTGTTCCATCCGGCTCTAGGTAAGCAGGAGTGCCTGTATTACCAAAATAAAAAGCCTTTGTTTTTTGAATGATGGAAGCTTCAAAGGCAGTATCCTTAACTGTTCTGGCCCAATCCAACGCGAATACGAGTCCGAAAGCAGTATTGGGATGTACACCCGTTCTATTGGGATAGGTTTGCTTTGGTAAAAAATTCTTCCAGAGTGTTACAATTTGTTTAGTTAAAGGTTGTAACGCCTGATGCCATTGTTTGGCTTGCGGATCATTAAAGGTAGCGAGTTCTTCATCTAATTTTAAAAGCCAGGCCCAGCCGTAGGTACGTTCGAATACATTGCTGTTTTTAAAATTGATAAAATAGCTGGCTTCTGTATTTAGCTTCATTTCTTGAAAGCTATTGTTTAGCACCTG
>DASRRA010000322.1:0-1502 GCA_035696085.1 Bacteroidia bacterium
TGAATAAGAATTCGCATAGCTAAAATTGCCCTGATTACATCTCCTATTGACCGAAAGAGTAAACTGAACAAAAAACCGGTAGCACACAAAACAATCAATGAGATGTAAGGAAATTCTTTTGTTGGATGAAGCCTTGCAAACATTTTGAAAAAATTTCCATCTGCTGCGGCAGCATAGGGTACCCTTGAGTAACCGAGTATGACAGCAAATAATGATGCCATGGCAACACAAAGAATAAGTATAGTAATTACTGTTCCTGCATTAGCCCCATAAATAATTTCCATAAAAGAGCTTACCAGGTGATGGTCGCCCTTCCTGATGGACTGCCAGGGCAACACGCTCATTACACTAATATTCATAAGTAAATAAAGAACAGCAATACCTGCAATGGAAATAAAAATACTCCGTGGAATATTTCTTCCTGGTTCTTTTATTTCTCCACCTAAATGACAAACATTGTAGTAACCCAAATACGCATATACCGTTTGAACAGAACCCAATCCAACAGCTGCTATAAAATCTTTATTGAAAAAAGATTCACCAAAGGAGGGCAATAGATTGACCGAATGGCGCTGATGACTCAGTCCAGTTATAATAACCCATAAAATTGTAAAGACAACAATACTTCCAAGAACTACAGAAATTTTTCCAACAGCTTCTATTTTGCGATACAGTAATAGGAAAACGACAATGATTAATCCACCGGATACTATTTTTTGTTGCCAGAAATCCAAATTAACCAGGTAAGAAAGATATTGAGCAAAGCCGATAGCACCCGATGCAACAACCAATGGAGCCTGAATACTTGTTTGCCAAACAAATAAAAAACTCATTAATCTTCCACCCCTGTCTCCAAAAGCTATGCGATGAAAATTATAAGTACCTCCGGCCAATGGATATTTTGCACCTAGCTCGCTCCATATCATTGCATCTATAAATGCTACCATTGCACCAAATATCCACGCCCAGATAAATATTCCATTATGAAAAAAACTTACTACCAGCGGCATTACCACAAACGGACCAATACCCACCATATCAATCATATTGATAGCCGTTGCCTGTACTAAGCTAATCTTTCGTTTTAGTGTGTTCATGAAAAAGCAAAACTAAGGGGAAGGTGTTAAGCTAGTGGTGCTTAGTGAATGATTGCCATTTTTCAAAAGCCGAAGAAACATGAAAAAATGTTGTGAATAGGCAGTTCAACTCAGGTTTGACGAACAAAGTTTTTAATGCCCTCAACTAGCACATCCAAATTTCGTGTGGTTGTATAAACATTTGGAGTAACCCTAACTCCATGAATATTTTCCCATTCTATCCCAACTGTATGTATTTTATAATTATTAAAAAGAAAGCTATCCAGTTCTCCCGGCTTTTTTCCTTCGACCGAAACCATTCCAATAGCACAACCCCATTTAGGATCAGGTGAGGTGTGCAGTTTTACCTTTGGAATATTCTTCACCTTGTCCATCCAGTAATTTTTCAAATAATGTAGTCTCTTT
>DASRRA010000323.1:0-26121 GCA_035696085.1 Bacteroidia bacterium
ATGCTTTCCATCCCGATGTACGATTCTGCTTTAATGTTAGCAGCACTTATTTTATTTGTCATCATATTTTTATTTAATGCCATTTCAAGGTATATCTTAATGCGATTGGAAAGGAGACTCAACTAATGGATAAGAGAAAACTGGAAGAGAATTTTTTTAAAGGAATAATGGGTGCCTCTACATTGATAATTGTAGGTTCGCTTTTCATGATTCTTTGGACAATCGTCTCCCATGGTATTCATTCTTTGAACTGGGATCTGATTAGCAAATCGCCTGAAGGAGGGTTTTATATCGGCAAAAGCGGAGGGATATTAAATGCGATCATTGGGTCAATATACATTACGCTGGGTTCAACACTGTTGGGTTTAATGGTTAGCATCCCCATCGTTTTATACATCAATGTATATGCACGAAAAAAATCAAAATTGGTGGCCATCACACGTCTTGCATTTGACGTATTATTTGGAATACCTTCTATTGTATACGGTGCTTTTGGTTTTACCATCATGGTGATGCTGGGTTTGAAAACATCTTTACTGGCAGGTATCGTAACAGTAACGTTGTTAATTATTCCTATCTTGGTAAGAGCAATGGATGAAGTAATTCGTATTATTCCGTATGAATTGGCAGATGCTACCTATGCATTAGGCGCAACACGTTGGGAAACCGGAAAAGTATTATTAAGACAATCTGTTCCGGGAATTTTAACGGCTGTATTGCTATCCTTTGGCAGAGCAATAGGGGATGCTGCATGCGTACTATTTACAGCCGGTTATACGGATAACATCCCAACATCATTAAGCCAACCGGCAGCAACGCTTCCACTGGCGATCTTTTTTCAATTAAGCAGCCCGATTCAGGAAGTACAGGAAAGAGCATATGGAGCCGCATTAATTTTAACAATCATTGTTTTGATTATTAGTATTGGTGCAAAATATTTTAGTAAAAAGCTATCGAAAAATAAAATATGACAATCGCATCACCACACATCAGTGTAAAAAATCTGAATGTTTACATAGGAGAAGCACACATTCTCAAAAACATCAGCATTGACATCCCCGATAAAAAAATAACGTCTTTTATCGGGCCTTCTGGTTGTGGTAAAACAACCTTGCTAAAAACATTGAATCGCTTGTTGGATACAAGTGGAACAGATGTAAGAATAGATGGAAAGGTATTGGTAGATGGAGAGGACCTTTATGCAAAAGGGACAGAAGTTACCCATATTCGTAAAAAAATGGGTTTATTATCACAGCGCCCGTTTCCACTACCGATGAGTATTTACGATAATATTGCCTATGGACCAAAGATTCATGGCGAACGTGATAAAAAAGTGCTAGATGAAATTGTGGAGCGTTACCTAAGAGCAACAGCACTTTGGGACGAAGTAAAAGATAGATTGCATGGACCGGCTACACGTTTGTCAATCGGGCAACAACAACGACTATGTCTGGCACGTGGATTGGCAGTGGAGCCTGAAATTATTTTAGGAGATGAACCAACGTCAGCATTAGACCCAGTCTCAACTCAACGTATTGAAGAATTGTTTTTGAAACTAAAAGATAATTACACCCTGGTATTAGTAACGCACATCCTGCGACAGGCCAGAAGGGTATCTGATTACATTGCTTTTATTTATATGGGTGAAATTGTGGAGTTTGCTCCTACAGAAGAGTTGCTCTTGAATCCCAAAGAAAAAATGACCAAAGATTATATCAGAGGATATGTTAGTTAATGATTATTTAATATTGAATACAAAGACTGGAAACCCGGCTATCGTACTTTTGTTGCGATGTTGATGCTGTGTCTTATGCTCACATCTTCTTGCGATCATAAGTTTATTTGATTTCATTCCTAAAAATTTTATGTATTCACAATTAAAAAATCTTGTACATGTCTACATCTACAAACTCGATTCTTGTTCCAATAGATGGAACAGAACAAAGTGTAATTGCACTTAATCAATCCTATAATTTAGCACAACATACAGATGCAAAAATCGTTTTGCTTTCCGTTGAAGAAGAAACATCTTCTGGTTTTTCTGTTCAACGTAAACTAGCAGAACTTGCCAAAGAAGCTACCGAAAAATCCGGCCAACCGGTTGAAACAATGATTCGCAAAGGCAATGTTTATGAGGAAATAAGCAAAGTTGCCGATGTGCTCAATCCACTTGTAATGGTAGGACTAACCACCAAGCTTTCTCCGGGAACTGTTATTGGAAAAAATGCATTTAAAATGGTAAGAGGCTTAAAGAGCCCGGTAATGACTATTCGTGGAAAATCCATCAAAGCAGATTATAAAACAATTTTACTTCCACTTGATTTGACAAAAGAATCACGTGAGAAAGTTGATAAGGCCATTGTGCTTGCCAAACGCTTCAATGCCACCATACGTGTAGTATCGGTGCTAACCTCAACCGATCTGGAAGCGGAAAATAAGCTAATAGCGTATTCTAACCAAGTATGGAGATACCTGCGTTCACATCAGATTCGCAGTACCGTGCGTCTGATCAGGGGTTCCAACCCGGCAAAAATAATTTTGGAGTATGGCCGCCAAATCGATGCGGATATCATTGTTATCACCAGTAAATCGGTTGATAATGTAAAAGAGTTTTTTACCGGAACCGTAGCCGAACAACTCATCAATGAAAGTGAAATCCCGGTTATCACCTATCACCCAATTGAACGTAAGGATACAACATCATTTTTATTACCTTACTAAGAAGATTAGAACTCCCATGAAAGAGCTGCTCCAACAGGGCAGCTCTTTTTTATGAAAAATTTCTTATGCGAAGAAAACATTCATTGTATTAAGCAAGCATCAACGATTTTTCCCAGGAAAGTGGTTTACGCATTAACTCTTCCAGGAAAACAATACCAACACCACTAATACCTTCTAACAAACCACAGTCATTTTCATAGTGATCGATACTAAATGTTTTATAGCCTGCATGACCGGATTCGTGTGTCGCAATTTCAATTGTTTTTTGTAACCAAAAATCACCGGCCGTTTTAAATTCAGGAATAGTTGTCTTTTGATACAGGTTGCGGTATATCTTTACCAAGCCCGTTGTTCCGTGACATAAGCCTGCATCTTTAATTCCTTCTTTGGATAAATTCATTCGTTTACAAGTATGCTTTAGTATTTCAATACTGTAGTTTTTTAACTCCTGGTCGTTTAGCGTTTCTGCTGCTAATAAAAAAGTCAACCCTATTCCCAAATCACCATAGCACCAAGCCAATCGGCTTGATTTTTCAGGTCCAACCCAGGAAGCAAAATAAGATGGATGAACAGTAATATCGTTTTGATTTCTTTTGTAGAATAAAAGGAGTTGCTGAAGCGCTCTTTTTAATTCCGGCGAATTCAATTGTTCAAGCTTTAAGCATCGTTGCAAGTAATAAATAATGCTGGCCATGCCATGCGATAAGCCCAGATTAACGACAGGCACAGCTTTATTTTCTCTATAAATGTTCGTCATAAAAGAAATAGTATCATCATCATTCAAAATAGCCTTTGTTAACAATTGCTTATTAAATGCTTTCAACCATTCTATAGATCGAGTATCCCCGGAATCCAGAAAGTAATTTGCCACTCCCAATGCACCGTGCAGGAAATCAATATTTCCTTCTTCAAGTTGACGCATCATGTAATCATTTAAAATGGGATGAACAGCCTCTTTAAACTCATTTAAATCCAGTTCAATGTATTGATGCGCATTTAAATTTTCGAGAGTCCAAAGAAAACCGGTTAAGCCACTTGAGTAGGATAGATCAGAAAACTCAGGATCGTCATTGATTGCATCCATGGTATCGGATATACGTTTTTCCACAATTTCCAGGCAACGTTGATCTTTTGCATATTCATTGTAATAACAAAGCAAAAACAAAGTGCCGCTTGTTCCTGAAAGCAATCCGTTTTTATTTTTAAAATCTTCCCGGATAACCGCATCTACAATTTGTTTCGTTTTAGCTCTTAATTCCTGTAATAGCATGCAAATAAATTTATGGCAAGTTAGTTATTTAATACGTAAAAAAAAGGGAGCCGTCTTCCCTCAAAGCGGCTCCCCTTTTTATTTAAACCGATTAACGGATTACTTGAACAGTCTCAAATACTTTTGGAGAGATGGTACAAGGAGGTATCGGTTTATAATCGATAACTGCGATATAGCATTTTGCTGTATTCGCTAAGATGATGCTTCCACCTTTTACCTCATTCATTTGAGCTACGTTTAGGCGAGCAACGGTTTCTTTTTTTAGGCTTAATTTGCCGATTTTCTCGTTTTTCATGTTTTCTAATTTTTGGTTATTAATTAATTGATTGAGAATTTAAATAAGCTATCATTAGTTATGTTGGTTGACTAGTATTCCACTCATACTTAATTGGGGATAGCGTTTAAATCTGTTTCAAATGTATGTCGGGAATCTGTGAAACTCAAATCTGAAAGGTGTTTCCGGGGAAAATACTTTTTCGGTCGGGTGATTTACCTGATTGAAAAAAGGGATTAAATGGAATTTGAAAAAGCATTACGTAAAAAAAGCATGCACCAAAGGCGCATGCTTTACTTTTGAACTGAATTTTAGAAAGGATTAACAATAGTCTTGTCTAAAATTGTTTTATCAAACGTATTGGTTGTAATTGTACAAGTTGGAATAGGGCGTGTTGGAATATTAGGCAACACTGGGCATTTCAATGTTTGCAATAAAACAATACTTCCTCCCAATACATTATTCATTTGTGCATCGTTTAGGCGTGCTACCGTTTCTTTTTTTAGGCTCAATTTGCCTTGATTCGGTTTTTTCATGATTTCTTGGTTTTTAATTTTAACTAACTATTGGATTGCGATTGAAATGGCAACATGTTCTTTATTTTAACTAGTATTAAATAAAAGGATATGCTATTCAAATCTATATCAAAATTAAAATGGAAATTTATGTAAATCAATATTTAAAGGTGTTTTAAGGGAAAAGACATTTCTATTCAAGTTGTTTACCTGGGTAGAAAAAAGTGTTTTAAGAAGTCATTAGCGTCTGTCATTTCGATCGCATGCCGCTCTAGCTTTAGCGATGGCGCAGCGGAGTTGAAATTTTTTTCGGTTTTATAAATCCAAAGGATAAAAGAATAACGTAGATGAAGTAAAACCAATTAAAAAAAATAAAATGAGAGTAAAAATGATGATGACAGGCATGGTTACAATAGCCTTGCTTATGGTTAAGACAATGACAGTAAATGCACAAACCGTTATGGTTGGTGGTGAACAAATGTATCCTGCAAAAAATATTATTGAAAATGCAGTAAACTCTAAAGCTCACACCACACTCGTAGCTGACGTAAAAGCGGCAGATTTAGTAACAACGCTTCAGGGAAAAGGACCATTCACTGTTTTTGCTCCTGTAAATGATGCGTTTGAAAACTTGCCTGCTGGAACAGTTGAAACATTATTAAAACCTGAAAATAAAACAACACTAACAAAAGTGTTGACATATCATGTGATCGCAGGTAATTATAATTTTGATGCGCTTGCGAAAGCAATCAAAGCTGGTGGTGGAAAATCAGTAATGAAAACAGTAAGTGGAGCAACACTAACATTCATGATGAATGGTGGACACAACATTACAATTATGGATGAAACCGGCGCAACAGCAAATATTTCAACCTACGATGTAAATCAATCAAATGGAGTGATTCATGTGGTTGATAAAGTGTTGATGCCTAAAATGTAATTTTTTTCTAAGTCGATAATTGATTAATTGACCAAGGCGATAGTATCCAAATTCAGGTTAAAACTGTAACTGAATTTGGGTACTTTTTCACAGTTTCCATCCTTTTAATAACAATAAACAGTACATTTTTAATAATTTTTTTGTTTACAATTGCAGTTAACTGCTTAAGCTTCAAAATTTTCAAGTTCGTCTATAATTCCAGCCTTTATATCTACGTTATGTAACAAAATTGGGTGAGCCTATCCATGTTTTGATTAAACCCGCTAAAAAGCCTTTTGATAAAGAGAAAAAGCGCTTTTTGCATTTAATCAAAAAACGCTCAAATACTTGTTATATCCTATAATTCAGACGGTCTAACACTTGACTTGTGCTTAAAATTTTCTTAACTTAATCTTTAAATTCGCTTTAATCACTAATTAATTACAGCTAATTGAACAGTTATTCTAAAACCATAAACCATTAATTCATTACTCATGAAAAAAACAAATTACTTCTTTTTGACATTTGTCTTGATTGCATTTTCCTTTAGCATGTTTGGACAAAATTTTGTTCGTGTTGATCAAAGTCAATCTGGACAAGCAATTTCTCTATCACCGGAACAAGTGTTGGAGATACAACTTCCGGCAACCCCATCAAATGGGTATGCTTGGTACTTGCAAGATGCAAACAACAACATTACACAACAAGCTGGTGTGCTTCAACAAGTAGGAGATTGGGAATTCGTTTCTAGTCATCCTGAACAACCAGTTGGTGCAGCAGGAACCCAAATCATCCGTTTTATAAGTAATGGAGCTGGTAAAACAGACATGAATTTTATCATGATGAGACCATCTTCAAAAGAAGTATTATCAGGTATGCAATACAATGTTTCTGTAACGAGCGCTGGTGCGTATGTTGGGACATATAAAGCACCTGTTGAAGAACAAGTAACCGAAGAAACAACATCACAACACAAAACAAATGCACTTCCTTCTTCATTTAGCTGGGCTGCACAAAACAAATGCTCTCCTGTTAAAAATCAGGCAAGCTGCGGAAGCTGCTGGGCTTTTGCTGCATGCGGCGTAATGGAAGCTGATATCTTAAGATTTGACGGTGTAACCCGTAACTTATCGGAACAATGGTTTGTTAACTGCTCTCAATACAATTGTGATGGAGGATGGTGCCCTGCTGATATGTTCAAATCAAAAGGTGCGGTTTATGAAGCAGATGAGCCTTACAAAGCTGCAAATGGCACTTGCAAAGCTTCGTATACTTACCATGAAAAAATAATCAGCTACAAGGAAATTGGATTACAACCCACTACTGATGCTATTAAACAAGCGATCTATACTTACGGACCGGTTTGGGTTTGTGTGAATGCAGGATCAAACTTTAATAACTATTCTGGTGGTGTGCTTACAAAAACAGATGCTGGTGATATTAACCATGCGGTTGTTTTGGTTGGATGGGACGATGCAAATTCCTGCTGGGTAATGAGAAACTCATGGGGATCTTCATGGGGTGAATCAGGATACATGCGTATTAAATGGGGCATCAGCAAAATTGGTTACAAAGCAACTTATTTCGTATATAAAGATCCCACAACAGGTATCGACGATGTGACTGCAAGTAATCAATCGGCAACAGTTTATCCAAACCCAATGGTAGATGGAAGATTTACTGTTAACTTGAGCAATTTTGCTAACAACCAGGCAATCGTAATTACCGTTACAGATGTTCAAGGTAGAGTAGTAGCAAGACAACAAGAAAAGCAAAATTCAAACGTTGAAATCAATGCAGAAACATTCTCCTCAGGAATGTATTTTGTAAATATTGCAACGGAAGGTCAAACAGAGACTTACAAAATTGTAAAATAACAATAAGAAATAAACCCTCAGAAAAATCGCCTGTATGCAAATACAGGCGATTTTTTTTTACCCTCAAGCCTCACACTCGCACTGAAGTTAGAGTGAATGCTCTTTTAATTAATTCCCATTGTTCTCATTTGTTTCGATAGGAGCAGGCGCTGGTGCATTGCTTGCACAATTCGCCTTGTCATAATCCTCTTTTACAATTGTATTATCAAGGATTTGAAACGTTAAGTTTGGCGCACCAAACATTTTGCAATAACGATCATGATTCAATTTCTCTGCTTGTTTAAGCGCTGCTGCAAATGTCAAGGACTTATACAATTCCGGTAACTTGGCGCAATACGATGCATAGGAGAAAATCACCTGTTCGTTTACACCTTCAGTTGTTACAAATGGTGCTAACAACTGTGCAGCGTATTTGAAATCTTTTGCACGTGCAAATACATCCGATAATTTTAAATTGCTTTGCCAGGTAGATTCTTTGATGTTATAAAAGGATTTTATTTTATCGATACAAGCCTGCACAATTACCTCACCGGCAGCAGCGGTATCAATAGCATCAATTACTTTCAATTGCCATTCTATATTTAATGCATCCACATACTTTTTAGGAACTTCTGTTTTATAGAAAGCATCAATGCGTTTTTGCATCACTGCTTGTTCTTTATCTGTTCCAATTGTACTGTCCAGTTTTACGGCACAAAGCGTTGTGTTGAATGCAATGTAATTGTTAGCAGGATCAAGTGTACTTAGTTTTTTTAATGTGTTGTAATCTTCTTCATCTGCAAAATTTCCGTTCAGCATATAACGGATAGCCACTTGGTTGTTTAAGATACCTGAAAATTTAGGATCTTGCGGAACTGTCATTTTATCTGAAAGATCATAAGAATATCTTTTTAATTTTTGTTGCTGCCCGATAAAGTATTGAATCTTGTAAGCTTGTTTAATATCACCTTTCTTTACAGCCTGATTAAATTTGCTTACCGAAAATTTTTCTTCTTTTGGTCCGGCAATATCATACGTAACGTCCATTACAATCTGTCCAAAACGCTCTTTGGCCAGGGTTGGCTCAAGGTCAGTCGCCAATCCTTTTGAATTGATTTCATTAATGGCTTTTTCCTTTGTCATTTTGGTTAAGTAGTCATACTTACCACCTTCCATTTCAAGTAGAAACAAGTTCCAGGAATCACTTGTTTTTACATTAGTCACCACACCTTCCTTTTGCATTTTTGCTAATGATTTTACGATGCTTTCTGCACGTTTTTTTTGCAGTTTTGCATTGGCATTTGCATCTCCTTCAATAGAAGAGTAAGCAGTGATGTATAATCCTTCAATTAAAAAATCAGGCTCCTGAAGCGCAGTTAAAAATGGAGTGATGTCTTCTTCTTTATATTCGAATTTATTTTTTTCAAAAGGAACCGTAAAGTTCAATAGCGTAGATTCTGATTTTGGTTCAAAGGGTGGCTGAAAATAAGCAGCACTATCTGGCATTAAGAGCATTGTCAATGGCGGAGCTCCGGCCATTTCACCCTGGTCTATATTGCTTGGAATAATTGTTCTGCACAACTTCCCATCTTGTATGACCAATAAATTCAATTCGTACACACCTGTAATTTTAGGCGGAATCTTCCCGATCTCAACATCCAGTTGGCTTGCTTTAATCACGCGGTTCCCTTTTTTGACGTCTTTAATTCTATTTTTGCTATACAACTTACTCATGTAAACGGGTTTTAGCAGTACGCCCTTTGTTTGTAAATTGTTATCCATAATGGTATAGCCCTGTTTTTCGTACTGTTCACGCTGAACAACATCGATTGCAAAACCGTCTTTGGGATTGCGAATGAATTTTGATAAAGCCTTTAAACTGCCATATTTTAGATAAACTTTTCCATTCTCGGTATACACTCCCTTCGCTAAACCATCCCAGTCTTTAAACTTTTTGCAGGCATTACAGGTTCGTTCTTCAGGAGCTTTCATTTTTTTCTTTGTGTTGGTGTAGGGAACAGCAAGTTCTTTTTTCTTAGTAGCTCCTGAATTGAAGGTGCTGAAATTACCGAACACAAAAGAAACATAAGCTTTCTTGCCGGTTTCATCGAGTCTTACTGCCGGGCTGGCAAATATATAATCCGGATTTTTAATAACGGCTTGGTTTTTCTTTCCAGTTCTCCATTTGTAAAAAACGGCATCGGAAAATTCCTTCGGATTCATAAAGGATTTACCTTTCAAAACACTTAAAGAAATAACCAATTCATCTGTTTTGTTGGTTCCTCCAAATGCAATCACGCGTTTTGCCGTCGTACTGTATTTTCCGCTGCTGTTGGTTAGATCAGCTTTTCCCATTTTTGCCATGTCTACCGCCTGCACCTCACTTGCTTTTGCGAGTTTATCATTAAACACCATGGTATCCAGGTTGGCATCTTTTCGTACTTTATTTAAGCCACGCAAAAGTGCCTTTTCAGTTTCTTCAATATTGAAATCACCTTCAGGACCTGATTTTTGAGAGAATGCTTGTAAAATTGTAAATGAGAGGAACAGTACTAACGTGGTTTTCTTAATCATCATTCGGGGATAGTTCTAGTTGATTTTTCAAAGTATTTTCACAGTTTTACAAATATATTTTTTGAAGCGTAAAAAGACGAATTTATTCACGATATTTTATGAACACCTGAGCAGTATGCTGATAGGAATGGACCCAAATATTTAAATTATCCCTTCAAATCGCATAATTTTTAAGCCGAATACATGTATAGACCTTATGAAGCCAAATTAAAGGCACATTGTTGAAAAAGTGGCCATTTTTAAGGTTCGGAAGTATAACTTTTTTACCCAATTTTGCGTTATAACCACTAATTTGGGTATATGTTTTGTCTCAAGGAGTCAAATGCCAAGAAAACTGATTTTTACACTTTTATTTTTACCACTATTCACTTTGGCTCAGCAAGAGCCAGTGAAAACAACTGATTCACCTGTAAAAGGGGTGTCACTTCCAGCCCATATAGTTGACGGGGATACACTTCCATACATTAATTTAGCACCTGTAATATGCACAACCACGCGTGTTTTTAAAAATAAAAAGGAGCAACAACGCTGGGAAAGGACAAAATATAACGTGAAAAAAGTATATCCGTATGCTATTTTGGCAGCAGCCAAATTGAAAGAATACGATCGCATACTTGCAACAATTCCTACTCAACGTGAACGCGACAGTTATATGAAAGAAGCCGAGGATCATTTGACGGACGAATTCGGTGAAGAACTAAAAAAATTAACAGTTACACAAGGTCGTATATTGATAAAGTTGATTGATAGGGAGACAGGTAAAACCACCTATGATGTGGTTAAAAGCATGAGAGGTAATTTCTCAGCTTACATGTGGCAAGGAATTGCATTGATGTTTAACTCCAACCTAAAAGCAGATTACGATGCGGAAGGAGATGATAAATCCATAGAGTTGGCGATACGTCTTGTTGAAGACGGACAATTCTAACGACTAAAAATAAAAAAGAAACGCTGATGGTTTTATCATCAGCGTTTCTTTTTGCGTTTATACTAATTCTTTTTTCTTAAAACGATCTGCCACAATAAGATCTTTAGAGCCTGATATATAGGTATAAAACCCTTGTCCGGATTTCACACCAAGGTTTCCGGCCATCACCATGTTTACCAATAAAGGACAAGGTGCATATTTAGGATTACCATATCCATCCTGTAATACCTTTAAAATGGATAAGCAAACATCCAGCCCGATAAAATCAGCAAGCTGCAAAGGTCCCATTGGATGAGCCATTCCAAGCTTCATAACCGTATCGATTTCTTCAACACCAGCCGTGCCTTCATGCAATGTGATGATGGCTTCATTGATCATAGGCATCAAAATTTTATTGGCAACAAAGCCAGGATAATCATTTACTTCAACTGGAATTTTATTGAGCTTACGGGAAGTTTCCATGATGAGTTGTGTAACCTGGTTTGAAGTAGAGTAGCCACGAATTACTTCTACCAATTTCATCACCGGAACCGGATTCATAAAGTGCATTCCGATTACCTTATCGGGGCGTTTAGTAACAGCTCCAATCTTCGTGATGGAAATAGAAGAGGTATTGGTTGCTAAAATCGTATTCTCTGCGCATATTTTATCCAGTTCACGAAATATATTTAGTTTTATTTCTGCATTTTCTGTGGCCGCTTCTACCACTAAATCCGCATTTGCAACACCTGCTGCCAAAACCGTATGTACTGTAATGTTTTTGAGTGTGCTTTCTTTTTGCGCCTCTGTTATTCCTCCTTTGGCTACGATCCTGTCCAAATTTTTAGCAATTGTAAGCATTGCTTTATCCAGTGCAGGCTTTGAAATATCAATTAATGCTACATTATAGCCTTGTTGTGCAAATGTATGTGCAATACCATTTCCCATGGTGCCGGAGCCAATTACAGCTATATTTTTCATAGGGTTTAATTTTGAAAATTTATGATCCGTTTTTTTTATCGAAACGAAAGTATAAAATTTCCCGGGAATAACAGAAACAGAATGGTTGGATTATTAGTCAGCAATTATTTTCCTCTGCCTTGTATAACAATTAAAGCAGTATAGATTAAAATTTTCAGATCCACGCTCAGTGACATGTTTTCAATGTAAATCACGTCATACTTTAATCGCTCGATCATTTGGTTCACATTTTCAGCATAACCATATTTTACCTGCCCCCAGGATGTAATACCTGGGCGAACCTTGTGCAGATGTTTATAATGAGGGGCTTTTTCAACGATCTTATCAATAAAAAACTGGCGTTCCGGGCGTGGGCCTACGATAGACATTTCGCCAATTAATACATTATAAAATTGAGGAATTTCATCTAGGCGCACCTTCCTTAAGAAACGTCCTATCGGTGTAATTCTCGGATCCATTTGGCTGGAGAGAGCTGGACCGTTTTTTTCTGCATCCGTATACATAGAACGGAACTTATGAATCATAAATGGTTTTCCATGCCATCCAATCCGTTCATGACTGTAAAATACAGGGCCTTTGGAGGTAAGTTTTACAGCAATAGCAAGAATAAAATACACCCAGCTAAATCCAATAAGTACAAACAGAGAAACGACAATATCAAAGATTCGTTTTGCAGATTGTTCCCAGGCTGGCATAATCTCCCTCGAAATCTCAATGAGTGGAGCGCCAAAAATTGAAGTCATTTTCACCGATCCCGATAAGATATCATACATATCCGGGATGATTTTTATAATGATACCTTGGTAATCTAACTCATTTACAATTTTTCCCAAATGATCATGCTCAGATGATTCGATCGCAATAATCACTTCTTCAATCTCATTTTTTTTAATAACTGTTCTTAAATCTTCCAACTCGCCCATATAGGATAAATTCTTACTTAGTTCAGGCGAATAACCGTTTTGATTATCGATGTGAATAAATCCTAAGAAATTATTTCCGGAAGATTTTTTTTGCTTTTGCATTTCTGTGAACAATTGAAGTGCATTGGCATTGCTTCCCACTAATAAAGTATTGAACCCTATTTTGCGTCGGTGTATTTTGATATTGGTGATGCTGGAAATGATGAACCGGAAGGAGGCTGTTAAACCAAATTGTAAAATAAACAATACCAAAATGCTTTGATAATAATTGTGATAAGAAACAACTTCGTCATCCAATAAGATGGCAAAGAATATAATCAGCACCCCAATTACGGATAGAATAAAAATCTGCACCGTTTCTTTTAACCGTGATTTTCGATAGATATTTTTATATGTATAAGAGCCGGTTAAAAAATAAGTGAGCACCCAAAAAAGTGGAATGATGATGAGCCCCCAAAAAAATTGGTTGGTATAGACGAGCGGAATTGGTTTTCCAAATTTCTCGGTTTCGATATAGAGTTTACGGAATGCATAGAATAAACTCCAGGCCGCTGTTGCTGAGAAAACATCGAAAAAGAAATATTTAAATACCTGTATCTTTCTATTCATTCAAAAATACCTTAATACACCAACTTAATATTGTCTATTAACAATTCTACGCCATCTTCTCCACCGCCATCCATTGCAAAATATATATTGAAATCAGTCGCATTGCCTGAGTTACTCACTCCGGGAGTAAGGTAGGCATACATCTTATTCCATTTGTCAGTTGGATTAACTCCCATCATCGGAATGAGGGAGGTATTGGTCTTTGTGTGAGCATAGATACCAACTGTGAAGTCATGGTTGCATTTGTAATCAAATTCTAAGTAAACAGGTGATCCAGCCTGAGGCAATATATAGGATGTATTGGACACGGTTTGAAAGTTTAATTTCTTACTGTTTAAACGGGTTATTCCCGACGCATTGCCTTCAAAAACCAAACTTTTATCAAAGGTTTGTTTCATCGTATCGGATGTACCTGCCGGACCAGGTGCAAGAATAATCCCTACATTTTCAAAATTTTCCATAAAGGTAAATCTTGCAAAAGTAGCATACGTTACCACTGGTGTTAAGTTTAATATTTCTTTTGGTTTCAGGTCAATTTGTTGCGAATATTCTGAATAAAATGCATAAGGCGCTCTGCTGGCAGCAATACCATTTACTTTAATTCCGGCCTTTACTTTAATTTGATGTACTCCTTCTGATAAAACCGGGAAGGTTACGGGCAATTCATAACAACCCACAAATTTCTCATCAATGTAAACCCAGGCATCTGAAATTTTTTCAGACCCACTGCCTTGCGAAGCGTTTGTTATTTTTAGCGCGATCTTCTCAATATGGATATAAGCGGGAATTAGTTCATTCTTATGCTTACATGCATGAAAAATAAAGAGAAAGCAACCAACGATTAAAATAAAAAGAAAACGTTTCATTTGGAAAAGTTATAAAGCGGGTTCATCAATAAAGTTAGAGGAAAGTTTCATTTTTTCGATTATTTTATAAGCTACATCCAGTGCTTTGTAGCCATCATCAACACTAACGGGAGGAGTAACGTTTGTCACGATGGAATTTGCAAAAGCTTCTAATTCCATTTTTATGGCATTGGTAGGTTGAATAGAAGGTGCTTCAAAATAAATTTGTTTTGGCGGTTTTCCGTTTTCGGAATCAATGATAACAGCCAAGGGGTCCGGTTCACCAACAACTTGATTTAACCGGATAACATCTACTTTTTTATCCAGAAAATCAATGGAGATATACGCATCCTTTTGAAAAAAGCGGGATTTACGCATGT
This sequence comes from Bacteroidia bacterium, assembly GCA_035696085.1. Lineage (GTDB taxonomy): Bacteria > Bacteroidota > Bacteroidia > 2-12-FULL-35-15 > 2-12-FULL-35-15 > 2-12-FULL-35-15. Next base: position 14,775 of record DASRRA010000323.1, read on the forward strand.
TTTTCATGGAGATGCGACTGGCGGTTAAGTTGGCTACACAATGATTATCAAACTCTATCCGGGCATTGGCAATATCCGGGCTATCACTCACAACAGCAACACCACTGGCGCTGATGCGTTTGATATTTGATTTCACGACGCTCAGAATTATGTCAATATCATGTATCATTAAATCTAAGACAACTGAAACGTCAGTTCCCCTGGGGTTAAATTGGGCTAAACGATGTGTCTCAATAAACATAGGGTTTGAGCAGAAGTTCCGGGCAGCAATAAATGCCGGGTTAAACCGCTCCACATGTCCTACCTGCACTTTAACATTTGCTTCTTTTGAAAGCCCCATCAAGCTCTTGGCTTCTTCAACGGTATTAGTAACTGGTTTTTCTATGAAAATATGTTTGGACTTTTTGATCGCCATCGAGGCGCAATGGTAATGGGCAATGGTAGGTGTAACGATATCAACTGCATCAACCTCTTCCAGCAACAACTCTATAGATGGAAATTGCTTCACTCCGAATTCTTTCTCCACGATTGCTCCTGCTTCCTGATTGGCATCATAAAAACCAACCAGTTGAAAGGACTCAATTTCTTTTAACAAACGTATATGGATCTTGCCAAGATGACCTGCACCCAAGACTCCTATTTTTATCATAAACCTTTAAAATTTTCACAAAAATACTTTTTTCCACAACGCCATCTTGAAAAATAACCGTGAATTATCAATACATATGTGTTAATTTTGCAAACTATGAGCGAGGATACATACAGGCACAAAGGATTGAGAAGGCAATTGGCCCAATTACTTAAGGGAAAGGGAATTGGTAATGCAGACGTATTGAAGGCAATTGAAGCTGTTCCAAGACACCTGTTTTTAAACAGTTCCTTTATTGAAAGAGCCTATGAAGATATTGCATTTCCTATTGGTGCGGGGCAAACCATTTCGCGCCCACATACTGTTGCTTTTCAAACCGAACTGCTGGAACTAAAACGAGGCGAGAAAGTATTAGAGATTGGAACCGGATCTGGTTATCAGACTTGTATATTGTTGGAAATGGGCGCTAAAGTATTTACAATAGAGCGTCAAAAAACGTTATTTGATTCTACTAAATTATTTTTACCGAAGATCGGTTATAACCCGAAATTCTTTTATGGCGATGGTTATAAAGGGTTAACCGTATTTGCACCATTTGATAAAATTATTATCACAGCCGGCGCACCAATGATTCCAGAAGCGTTATTGGATCAACTGAAAATAGGCGGAATCATGGTTATTCCATTGGGTGATAAAGTACAGGTAATGACACTTATTAAAAAAATTGCAGATAAAAAATTTGAAAAAGAAGAGTTTGGAGAGTTTAAATTCGTACCCCTATTGGAACATAAGGAGTGGGGAGATTAATACACATGATTAATATAAAATATTACGCGTGTTGTTTTGTCTAAAAAAGTATTTTTGCCAAATCACTACAATATTAATTTTAAAACATTAACTATGAAAAAAACGATTCTAGCAGTTTCATTAATCTGTGGAATTTCAGGCGCATTTGCCCAAGATTTAACTTCAAAAAAAGGGGAACCGATTCTGCCGGAAGCAGGAGATTGGGCTATCAGTATGAGCGCTGATCCTATTTTCACTTATTTGGGAAATGCATTTAACGGATCTCAAAATCATGCGGGACCGAATACTAATTTTTTAGGTAATCAAACCATTATCGGAAAAAAATTCATTGACGAAAAGAGTGCTTACCGAGCAATTGTTCGTGTTGGTTTTATTAACGTCACGTTGAAAAATTTAGTTAAAGATGATGCACAGAATGGGATGACAATTAATTTCCCGGATCAACAAGGACAGGTACAGGATAAACTTTCTCTAAGAGGTACAAACGTAGGTTTAGGAGTTGGTAAGGAATGGAGAAGAGGGAAAACACGTTTGCAAGGGTATTATGGTGCCGATGCAATGGTTTGGGTTTCAGCTTACAGTGCAAAATATAAATACGGAAATATCATGTCGGAGTCTAATGTTGCATCAACAACAGGTGGAACGCAAACAACCACTCCAACTACAACCGTATGGGTGAACCCGGATAGTGTTACTGTAGGTCCTGCTGCTGCCAGAACACTTAAAAAATCCGATGGAATAGTATTAGGAATTGGTGTTAGAGGATTTATCGGAGCCGAATATTTCATACTACCTAAAATATCCATCGGCGCAGAATACGGCTGGGGTCTTGGATTTCAAGTTCAGGCAAAAGGTAAAGAGTTGACACAAGCAGGTGGCGGTAGTCCAAACTCAGTCGCTGAGATTCAAACGGAAACTGCAGGAAGAACGATATTTGGAGCAGATACTGATATTAATCGCGGAAATATTTTTGGCTTCGGAAACGCAGCATCTGGAAATGCATCTCTAAAAGTGACATTTCATTTTTAAATAATAGTAATTTTTTACAACAAAGCTGTACACGCCAAAAAAGTGTACAGCTTTTTTATTTGCATATAGCCAATAATTCCGTCACTTCTTTTTCACTAAGGTTTCTCCATTCACCTGGTTTCAATTTACCTAAAGAAATATGCAGGATACGTACCCGTTTTAATTGGATAACCTGGTAATTAAAAACGGCACACATTCTTCGTATCTGGCGATTCAAGCCCTGGGTCAAAACAATTCTGAAAATACGCTTGGCGTTAGGCTCTGCTTTTATCAGGCAAGGTTTGGTAATGGCATCGCCAATGTTTACGCCATTTGCCATGTTCTTTAAAAATTGATTTCGCAGGGGAAGGTTCAGTGTTACCACATATTCTTTTTCATGTTCAAATGAAGGATGAATGATTTGATGAATGATGGATTTATTATTCGTTAATAAAATCAATCCTTCTGAGTCTTTATCCAACCTTCCAACAGGTAACAACAATTCAGGATGATTAACCGCATGAATGATATTGTTTTCAATGGGCTCGGTTGTACAAACAATTCCCGGAGGTTTGTAATAAGCTATATAGGTATACTGATCAGGATGCATGCGGTAACAAATATACTTTTAAGTATACGATTTATGAATTATTTTGTACTTTCGCGCTGTAATTGGTTTTTCTTTCGCCCTAGCGGAAAAAAATTAAAAGGGAATCTTGTTAAAATCAAGAACTGTTCCCGCAACTGTAAACTTAGTCTTTTGCAAAAAAGACTGTGCTCCACAAGCCACTGTCCACTAATGCTTAAATTTCGGCGGACGGGAAGGCGCACCTCGAGTAAGTCAGGAGACCTGCCAATAGCGAATACCATTTGTAGCTTTCGGAGAAAAAGCGAGCATAGACGAATTGTTTACATTTTTTCTATCCTTCTTACATTTTAAGATGTATCCTCCAGATGCTACTTTATTGAATAGCAATGAACGTAGTAAAGTATATCGGTGTTTTATTTTTGGTGGTGCAAACAGGTAATGGTTGGGCGCAAGAACCCGACATGGACACTATCAAAGCATTAAATACAATAGAAGTATCAACACCACATGTACGTGCGCAAGCAACTGGCAACAGGATACAGTCGTTTGACAGTACATTGATGAACCGTTATGCAACAAATAATTTAGCTGAACTGTTAAACGCCGAAAGCGATGTCTATATTAAATCGTATGGACTTGGAACACTTGCTACAACCTCTATTCGGGGTGGAGGCTCCAATCACACCATCATTCTTTGGAATGGGTTCAATTTGCAAAATCCTATGTATGGTCCTCAGGATTTATCCTTAATCAGCAATAATTTTTTTAATGACGTAATGGTGCAATACGGTAGCGCAGGCGCAACATGGGGTAGTGGTGCAGTTGGGGGAGCCATTCACTTAAATAATACTGCTGTTTATGATAAAGGATTCTCTGTTGTGTCAGGTGCGACATTCGGAAGCTTTTCAGATAAGCAAGAGCATGCAAACATAGAGTGGAGTAAAAAACGATTCATCAGCTCTATCAAATTAAGTAACCATACAGCAAAAAATAATTTTCCTTTTCAAAATACAAGCTTACCCGAACAGCCCATACAGCGCCAAACAAATGCAGAGTTAAGACAAGTAGGAGTTTTGAATGAAAACTATTTTCAGATTAATGACAAGCAGAAAATAAACGCGCGTTTCTGGTATCAAAATGCCAGTAGAAATATTCCGCCCTCTTTAGGACAAATTAAAAATGTTTCCAATCAGAAAGATGAATCATACAGAATAACATCTGAATGGCAACGAAGCTCGGAAAGGCTACTACTAACAGTAAGAGCAGGACATTTTTATGAAACATTAATTTATGATGATACACTGAATGTAATTCATTCCATCAATAAATCAAGAGTAACAATAGCGGAAGCAGAGAGTAAATTTTATTTAACAAAATTTGATATGATTACTCTGGCGGTGAACAATACTTATTCTGAAGCAGTTTCAGAAGGCTATGAAAAAAATCCGCATCAGGATAGAGTTGCACTCATTGGTAGTTATAAAATTCACAATAAAAAAAATACCTTGAATGGTTTTGTAAACATACGCAAAGAGTTTATACAGCCTGATCATCAGGAAGTGGATACCATAGTTTTTACGCCGTTCAAATCAAAACCTGCTTTGACGAAGGCATCTCAACCATTTACCTATTCAATTGGTTCGGATGGAAGCTTGTTTAAATGCCTGTCATTTAATATTGCTGTTGCGCAACATTACCGTATTCCCACATTCAATGATTTATATTGGGCTCAAGGAGGAAACATTGCTCTGAAACCGGAAAACGGTTGGGGAGAAGAAGCAGGTATTACCTTTAAGAAAGAGTCTCATCGATTTTCTGTTTTATTTAATGCCAATGTATTTAACAGGAATATCAATAATTGGGTGTTATGGACACCTACCTCTTCAGGTTATTGGGCACCAGCTAATATTATGAAAGTATGGTCAAGAGGAGCAGAATACCGTTTGACCGTAAAATACACGATTCAAAAAATTACATTCACGCTGAATGCCTTGTGGAATTATACTTTGTCCACTAACGAAAAAGCGAAGGCAATAAACGACGGATCATTAGGAAAACAATTGATTTATACACCCATGTATAAAGGAAATGCCAGCTTTGGTATCACCTACAAAAAATTCAATATTACTTACAATCAAAAATACGTAGGTTATACCTACACATCCGTTGATAACAAGCATTATTTGAAACCTTATTTGATTGGTGGATTAAAGCTTTCTCAGGTATTTACAATTTCCGGGTTTAAACTTCAAACGTTTGTTAGTGCCAGCAATTTATTTAACAGTAGCTATGAAGTAATTGACAGCAGGCCCATGCCTGGAAGAAATTACCAGATCGGCTGTACTTTTTATTTTAATAAACCCAATAACTAAATCAATATCCAACGAAATGAAAAAAACAATACAAAAATTACTTTTATCAGCATGTGTTTCAGCAAGTGCATTAACTGTAAATGCGCAGCAAGCGGCTGATTTTGAAAATTTAACTTTAGCACCAAATTCTTATTGGAATGGATCTACACATCCCAAAGGAACTTCGTTTATCAGCGCTGATGCCATTTTTCCAAATTATTTTGATGGGTATTGGAGCAGCGGTTGGGCTTATAGTAATAAAACAGATAGTACTACTGCAGGATATACAAACATGTATAGTGCTGTAGCCGCAAAAGGATATAATGGTTCAGCAAATTATGGAATTGGAACAAATGGATCAATTATCAAATTGCAGCAAATTCCTGAAGGCCTGAAAGCAAAAGGTGTATACATAACTAATGGAACCTACGCTGCTTTAAGCATGAGAGATGGAGATGGTGCAGGTGGCTTTGCAAGAAGATTTGGAGATACCACAATGATCAACTCAGGTAAACCACATGGAGATGTAAAAGACTGGTTTAAATTAACGATTAAAGGGTATCACAGTGGTGTATTAAAAGCGGATTCCGTTGATTTCTATTTGGCCGATTATCGCTTTGATGATAATTCCAAAGATTATATTGTGAGAACGTGGGAGTGGGTTAATTTAGAAAAATTAGGGATTGTGGATAGTGTTTTATTTTTGCTAAGCTCCTCTGATGTTGGGAAATTTGGAATGAATACGCCCGCTTATTTTTGCATTGATAATTTTACAACAGGTAGTCCGACTTTCATTGCTACAACAAACCTGGGCGAAGTAAAAATGTATCCTAATCCTGCTACTGATTATATCACAATTGATTTGACAAAGTTGAACGGCGTTGAACCAACTACCATTAACATCTTTGATGTTGCAGGAAAATTAGTAGAAACACATTTAGAAAATGATCAGCTGATCAATTTGCCTATCTCAATTTATAAACCAGGAGTGTATTTCGTTTCGATTAAAAATACAAGTGGAATTATTAACGCAAAATTTATTAAGGAATAATATGAGAAAAACTATAATTCTTGCGTCTCTTTTTATAGCACAAGCTATGGTTGCCCAGTTTGCCCCACCTGCCGGGCAACCTGGTACCACAGCAATGTACAAGGATAGTTCCGCATTTGTTGCATGGGCTACTGCAGGTAAAATAATACGCGGATATCAGAATGTATCCAACCCTTCTTTAGGTTACGCAACAGTTGGTGATTCCAGCGCCGTAATCGGAAAAGCAGATGGGGCCAAGATTGTAAGCTTAGGCGATGGCGGAAGTGCCATCATCACCTTTAAACAACCCATAAAAAATGAGTCGGGCAATGACTTTGCTGTTTTTGAAAATTCATTCAATGATACCTTCCTGGAATTAGCATTTGTGGAGGTGAGTTCTGATGGTGTTAATTATTTCAGATTTCCTGCTGTTTCCAATACACAAGATACCTTGCAAATGGGAAATGATGCATTTATTGATGCGCGTCATTTAAATAACCTGGCCGGTAAATATCGTTCCGGTTATGGGACTCCATTCGATTTGCAGGAATTGGAGGGTATCTCGGGGCTAAATATTAATCGCATCACGCATGTAAAAATAATTGATGCGGTAGGTAGTATCAATCCTTCGTATGCAACAACCGATAAGAATGGAAATAAAATAAACGATCCCTGGCCTACCGGTTTTGCTTCCTCTGGATTTGATTTGGATGCTGTTGGAGTGATCCATCAGGAAACTACTTCATCGATTCATGAATCAGACATTGTGAGCGTATTTGAAGTGTTTCCAAATCCAATTACTTCCTCAAGTGTGATTCAATTAACGTTGGAGCATCCTAAAACGGTGAGTATTGATGTCGCTGATTTAATGGGCAGGCAAGTTGCCTTACTTGAAGAAAAAATCTACCTTCAACAATCAACTTCTTTATCTTTAACTTCTATGAACTTGAAAAATGGTATTTATTTTTTGAGAATAAATTTGGGAGCAATTTCCATCACAAAAAAAATAATGGTTACAAATGAATAGCAATTGGTTGAAATATAGTGCTGCAATGGCGTTTTTTTGTTTTCTTGCTTCCTGCAGGAGTGATAAACCCAAAGATGACGTACAACCGAGTATTACAATAACACCCAATAGTGGTGTTATTGTGGTTAATGAAGGGGTTTTTCCTGTTCCAAATTCAACAGCCGGTTATTATAGCATAGCGGAGGATACTTATGTGTATGATCTATTTGAACCAATTAACAAACGTAAACTGGGAAGCGTTTTTCAATCCATGCTTGTTTTTAATCGTAGGGCCTATCTGATCATTAACGATTCAAAAAAAATTGAGATTGTTGACCCGGTATCGTTTGTTTCAGTAGGTACGATCAATGGTTTACGATCACCGCGTTATCTACTGCCATTAAGTAATGGTAAAGCATACGTAAGTAATTTTTCAACGGATTTGATTGATATTGTTGATTTGAATAGCAATACAGTGAAAGGCAGCATTTCATGTGGATATGGTCAGTTTAGTGAAAAGATGGTGCTGGCTTTTGGGAAAGCCTACATTACTTGTCCGGGAAGCAATAAGGTATATGTGGTAAATTCGCGAACGGATGTGGTGGAAGATAGCATACAAGTGGGTAGAGGAGCTTCAAATATTGAAGAGGATGCGAACGGAAAACTGTGGGTGCTCTGCTATGGAAAGGAATCAACAAAAGAGCTCGCCGGTTTGTACCGAATTGATCCTATTTCAAATACAGTTGAGTGGAGTATAAATTTTAAAGATGAAAGCTATCATCCTTCCAACCTGGAAAGTGATGGGAAGCATGAGAATTTATTTTACACATCAAAGGAAGGTGTATTTAAATTTTCGATTGCCGCTACCGCTTTGCCGGATACACCGCTTATTCCCAGAGGGGCGATGAATATCTATGGATTGGGTATTCACCCAGATGGAACCATTTACGTGGGTGATGCCATGAATTTCGCATCCGATGGAAAAGTGTACCGGTATCAATCCGACGGAACACTTATCAACTCATTCACATCCGGATACGGACCCAACGGTTTTTATTTTAATTAAATGAAAGAGAAGGCGCTGTTTTGTTGGAGTGGAGGAAAAGACTCCGCGATGGCGTTGCATCAGGTGATGCAGGAGGGAACCTATGAAGTGGTGGCATTGTTGACAACACTTAATTCGAATTTCAAACGTATTTCTATGCATGGTGTGCAGGAAGCGCTACTGGAAAAGCAAGTTGCGTCCATTGGGTTGCCACTTTTAAAAGTGTATGTAGCTGAAGGTACCAATAAAGAATATGAACAAGTGATGGAAAAATTATTGTTGGAACAAAAAGCAAAAGGTGTTACAACGGTTATTTTTGGAGACATTTTTTTAGAAGATTTAAGAGCTTACCGGGAGAAAAATTTAGAAAAGGTTTGCCTGAAAGCGATATTCCCATTATGGAAGAAGAATACATCAGATTTAGTGAATTATTTTTTTGCTCATCAGTTTAAAACGATTACCTGTTGTGTAAATGACGCCTACCTGGGAGCGGATAATGTGGGCGTTGAGCTCAGCCCTCAAATTGTAGCTCAATTGCCGGGGAATGTCGATCCTTGTGGGGAAAATGGGGAGTTTCACACGTTTTGTTACGATGGGCCAATTTTCAAAAGCCCTGTTCCCTTTGTAATTGGTGAAAAAATATACAAACCATTGGAAATTAAAATGGATGCAGGAGAAGAATGCCCGGGAGCAACCGTTACAAAAGGTTTCTGGTATTGTGATCTCCTCCCTGTTTAATTAAACTCACTCCGCACACATTTTAAAAACTTATGCGTGTGATTAATCCTGTATTGATGTATCTGTACTTGGATAAAACAGTTATAGAACCAAAGAAGCTATTAAATTGAGTTTCCGTATAATCCAACCGGAGTTCAAATTCCAGCGTATTCCTTTTTGTCAATGGATAGGAACATCCCAAACCACCTAAAAATCCATAGTGATACGTTAGGCCAGTAATCGTGCTGTTTTTGGGGCTAACAGTAAAGGAATAACGGTCATAAACAACCTCGTTGTTGGCATTTTTCATGTAGGGTTCATCAACTACTGTTTTCATTCTTGTTACCACCGCATGTTCATAATGCAAACAGAATCCGATATCAAAAAATGGTTTAAGCTTTTTGTAATATCTGAACTCTCTTTTATAAATAAGAGGTGCAATAAAGCTGGTTGTTGAAAATAGAAAATCATTATGACCGAATCTTTTATTTATAAAGCTAAGCTCAAACTGTATAGAGTTTTTACTATTATTATTCAGATTCACGAATAAGCCCGGACATGCATTGATGCTTTGATAAGTATTTTTATTACCAGTAAGAGAAGGCATATTAGAACTTACGATTTTTGCATATTCTATTTGAATAGAGAAGGGATCATTCAAGAAATAAGGATCATATGCTTCATAGGTATTCGTTTTTACATATAAATAATTAATACCAACTGCAATTCCATACCTTAATTTCCATTTGGCCTTGTCTTTTTTATTATTAGAATCATATACTGTAAATTCACTTTTTTTATTCAGGTGTGTGTGGTATTTTTCCAGTAGATCGATGAAGTCAGCTCTGTTAAATCCTGTATTTTCAATGTTTTTAGTAATGGAAGGATCATCATTCATAACCATTGAAAATACACCCTTGTATTTATTGGAATTGGTTGCATAGGTTTTTCCATTTTCAATGAACGTAATTTTATCATTGGTCAACTCATATAATTCAGGGTCATTTATTTTTTCAACAAAATAATATGGGAATCCAAGGCTTTTTATATAATACAAATTAATTACGCCCGTGCTGATGCGTTCTAAAAAATAAGGTGCGGCATAAGGGGAAAGCAGATTCGAAAATTTTATACTTTTTGTATAGTAATGCTTACCGCCAGTAAAAGCATACTCCTTTAAATCATGGGAAGTATAGGTTTTAATTTCTGATGTAGCGGGATCATTTTTAAAATTGCAGTAAACTGCATTTTCCTGGTCCGGGTTGTTATCAATCAATCCTTTTATGGTGTCATTCGTTGTTGTGATAACATATCCGGATCTGAAATCGTGTTGGGCGTGGAGCAGAACGGATAGCTGACAAACAATGATGCTGAGTATTAATTTTTTCATGGACGCAAATCTAAAATCCGGGCAAATGTATGAATATTGGGGTAGAATTTTGTTCTGTGGCCTAATTTATTGAAAGCATAACTTTTATCGAATGTCGAATCTGTTTTTTTCAGTATTAATAGGGTACAGGTTATACCTTTTAAAGGAAAACCGTATGGAATGGACACTGCTTTTAAGGTTACAAAATCGGATAAAATAAATACGGAAAAAGTAATTTTATTTTAAAACATTTCAGATGAAGTTCCGTAAACGAACCCGAAAGACTTGCCGCGTGTTGCTCCGGGTGAACAGTTGGGTGCGGCTCTTTTACCTTTCCGAAGATAGTTTTAAATAGGATATTTACAGTATTAAGCCGCGTGTTGATCTGGACGAATTGTTGGGTGCGGTTTATTAGTTTAGGCTGTGAGGAAGACGAGAAAGTTAGATTCGTCTGTTGGTTGGTCTTCCTCACATTCCTTTCTACAAAAAGAAAAAGTTGGTTGAGTTAATGTGTATAAAAAGAAATCCCGAATCAAGTTTGATTCGGGATTTTCCTTTTTATAAAGTATATGATCTATTTCACAGATTCAACAACTGCTTTAAAAGCTTCCGGGTTGTTCATTGCTAAATCAGCAAGAACTTTACGGTTTAAGTTGATGTTTTTTGCGTGAATTTTTCCCATGAATTGAGAGTAAGATAAACCGTGAGGACGAACACCTGCATTGATACGTTGTATCCAGATTGCACGGAAGTTACGTTTTTTCTGTTTTCTGTCGCGGTATGCGTACGTTAAACCTTTTTCAAGAACGTTCTTTGCAATTGTTAGAACATTTTTT
>DASRRA010000324.1:0-1978 GCA_035696085.1 Bacteroidia bacterium
TAGCGGAATAAGAAATTTCTTAGAAGTACGTGACATAGTTCGATGCGCTTTATCAATTTATGTGCGAATAACTATGCAACTGCGTATACTGCCCAGTAAACGCCTGAAACGGCAATTGTTATAACCTATAATTATTTCAAAGCCTGCTTATTTTTTTTCCCAATTTTGCTTGCCTTCTATTGCTCTGTCCAAATGACTGATTTGTAATTTATTAAATAAAGCCAATTAGCTCGAATCACATCAGTAGCCCTTTTGAACTAATTTTTATGCGCTGTATTCAATAATATTACTAAATTAGTACCGGTAATATTTAATTATCATTATCATCAAAAATGACACAAGTGGGCCGATAGCCAAAAGGGTGTGTATTATAGTTTGTTTTATCCTAATCATATTCCTGTGCATGATTAATATAAGTAAAAGGTCTTTTACAGAACCTCTATCTGTAAGAAAATTTGTTGAACTTAAAGGATTAAAAGATTACCGAGGAATTAAAGGATTTGATAATTTGATGTTACTATTAAAAGAAGATATAAAATCTTTATTTAATGAACATTCAACAAAAAAATCAAGCAATAAACGTGTATGTGCCAACTCTATACGTGATATCTTGGCTCCTTACCAGGAGAATTGGGAGGAATGGACAGCAAGTAATTTTTGTAGTTTAACTGAGTTGGAAATACGTACAGTTAATTATTACACAAAATACCATACCCATAAACAGTTATCGGCAGAATACAATTTACCTTATAACCTTGTATACAGTCATTTTAGAAATGCAATCCGTACACTGAAAGCGGCTGCTACAATAGCTAAATTCAATGACTGGACAAACGCCAAAACACAAACCCCCGAACAGCAGTTACTCGATTCTCCGATTGTTGGTATGCGATCGTTAATGTCCACGCGTTTGTGTTTTGCTTTAGCCCGGATTGAAACAACATTCCGTGAATTACTTGAAAATCATTCCGTGCATGATTTGCTTCAATATAGAGGGATTGGTCTAAATAGTATCGATGAATTAAAAATGATTTTGCGAAATCATAACTGCTTATTTCTTCTTAGGGAAAAATAGGTTATAAATAATAATTTTATTTTTAAAAGGCACGTCAATATTGGCCAGCCACATTTTAACAAGCGTATGGAAGTTAAGTCAAAGTCAAAAATTCCTGAAGATAAAAACCAAGAGAAATCCGTAAGCTTTGAAATACAGGTACGTTCAAGCGAATTGGTGAAAGAGATGTATGTTTCTTTAAAAAAACAAAAGGCCAAGCTTACACCGGAACAAATTTTGTGGATGAATAAGGTCGAAAATATCTTCGACACCACTAAAATTACCGATGCTGATTTTATCTGTTCAATTCTCCAAAACACATACGATTATTTAAATAAAACGAAGAAATGGAGCGATAACGATAAACGCGCTTATGAAATGTTTGAAAAGATTGTGTTTCTGAAATCAAAGGAAGGGGCATTTCAAGAGTTTGTAGATAATGCAGAAGTGGCTATACGCTCTACACTTTCTCTTGACTTTTCAAATAAAGCTACATTATGTAACGAAAAACTTGATCAAAGAAATATATTAAACTATATCACCTTTGCATTAAATATGGTGATAGAAAAAATAGAGACTTCAATGGTATCAATGAAAGTTATTAATGTAATGCTGGCGGCTCCACCACAGTCTGCATTTATTGTAACTGATAAAAAAGGCCAGATACGTTTTATTAATAATATAGGTGAATCATTATTGGGAATTCAGCATAACGAGTACATTCATAAACCCATCCATTCCTTATTTAAATCGACTGATGAGTTGTTTAACAATTGCTTCAATCATTCTTCCAAACTGGAGGACGTAAAGGTTGAATTGATCCTGGAGGAAAATACAATTCCTGTTATATTATCTGCCACACATGTGAATACCGAAGAAGATGAAGTAGCAGAAACTGTTTTCTTAATTAAAACCCGGCAACAA
>DASRRA010000325.1:0-3311 GCA_035696085.1 Bacteroidia bacterium
TGATAAAGGATTGATCGCCGAAGCAGTATTTGATCACTGGAACACACTTGGGGGATTTGATATTACACGTAACAATATGCCTTTCCCCAGTAATGAAATGGATATGTCAAGGATCGGTTTCAATTTTAAATATGATATGCCATTTCATCCGCAGCTTTCTATAACAGGAAATGTGATGACAACAATTGGCGGAAGAAATGTGGGACAAGCAACAGGGTTCAATGCCGGTATATTTTATGTGATCGATTTTAGCAAGAAAAAGAAAAACGACTCTGATAAATCAAAAAAATGATAACCATGAAAAAGTTATATATACTACTTCTCGTATCTGTTCCTGTGATCATCAATTCCTGTTCAAAAGATCTTACAGAAACAAACATGCAGTTTGCGGCTTTGCAACCAAGTTCGTTAGATATTAATGCAGGCACATGGAAACCTGTTTTACTAACAGGGCCAACTGAATTTCCTGTTGCTGCGCCTATTGCAGTTACTACACCAGATTATATTGCGCAAATAAATGAGATCAAAACATGGCAGGCCGATCTTACAAAAGATGAAAAAGCTATTGTGAATTATTGGAGTGCCGGTGCAGTTCTTCGATGGAATGAAATTTTAAGACAACTAGTGGCAAAACATAATTTACCTCCTTATCAAAATCCAGACGGAACTTATCCTGTACCAAACGCAAACAATCCATTAGCTTATCCGCAATTTCCGTTTGCTAATCCTCCTTATGCATCGAGAGCTTATGCCTATGTAGCAGCAGCGCAATACGATGCATTGGTAGCAGCATGGCATTATAAAAAATTATATAATCGTCCTGCTCCTTATGTTACTGATGCAACAGTAAATGTATTGATTCCAAAATCTGATCTTCCTTCTTACCCTTCTGAAGATGCTGTTGTTGCCGGTGTTGTCGGTGAAATGATGAAATTACTTTTTCCCGGCGACCAGGATTTCATTCAGCAAAAAGTGGAAGAGCATAAAAAAGCAAGATTGATCGCAGGCGCCAATGTTCGTAGCGATCTTGATGCAGGCGAAGCATTGGGTAAAGCAGTTGCACAAAAATTTATTACAAGAGCAAGAGGTGACAGAGCTGGCACCGCAGGTGGTAGCCTTGCTATTCAATCTCTATTTGAACAGGATTGTATTGCAAGAGGCGAGATACCATGGTATAGCCAGGAAAATCCAAAAAGACCGGGCATGCTAATGTTATTTGGAAGAGTAAAAACATGGTTGTTTGATTCAATAACAATGGTAACAACTATTCGTCCTCCAGCTCCGCCATCAACTTCATCACAAAAATTCAAAGATGAATTGGAAGAGATTCGTCACTTCAGTACAAGCATTACACCAGAGCAAAGAGCCATTGCCCATTTTTGGGCTGATGGGATCAGCACACCCACGCCTCCTGGTCATTGGAATGCAATTGCCGCTGAAGATTTTGTAAAACAGAATTTCAGTGAAGTAAGATGGGCAAGAAATATGGCATTACTTAATATGGCTATGATGGATGCTGCTATTGTTTGCTGGGATGCAAAATATGTTTATTTCAATCCACGTCCGCCTCAAATGAATAACACGATAAAAACTGTAACAGGTTTACCAAACTTTCCATCTTATACATCAGGTCACTCAACATTCAGTGCAGCAGCTGCAACAATATTGGGTCATATCATTCCTTCAAATGCCACTAAATACACAGAGATGGCAAAAGAAGCGTCGTTGTCACGTATGTATGCAGCTATTCACTATCGAAGTGATTGCGAAAAAGGTCTTGAATCCGGTAATAAGGTTGGCGAATATGCAAAAGCAAGAGCAAGAACTGATGGCGCAGAATAAAAACTACAAAATTTTGTATAGGACATAATATAAGCATATAAAACCCCTTCGTTTCTACGCAGGGGTTTATCTTTAATTTTAAATACTATTGTTCTTTTAAGCATTTGTTTTTAATATCAATTCAACTAATCATGCCTTATATCACTCTCGAAGAACATTTACCCGGTATTACTGGTTTATTGGAATATAGAAAAGATACCGGAGCTCCCATTCGTGAATTAACTCAAATTTTGTTGCGAGGTCCTTCTACATTGACCGAAGGTGAAAGAGAATTGATCGCAACAATTGTATCGCACCGTAATCAATGTACTTTTTGTGTTACTGCACATACGGCAGTGGCAAATATTTTATTGGAAGAAGAAAATACGGCTGCCCAAATAAAAGAGGATATCGCTTCTGCACCTGTAAGTGATAAAATGAAAGCACTATTAACCATAGCGGCACAGGCGCAGGAGAGCGGTAAAAGTGTAACTGCTGAATCAATACAAGAAGCAAAAGATGCCGGCGCTACGGATTTAGAAATTCATGATACAGTTTTAATAGCAGCTTTGTTTTGTTTGTACAATCGTTATGTGGATGGGCTTTCCACCGTCACACCCACTGATCCTGTATTTTATAAAGGGCTTGGCCAACGATTAAAAGATCATGGTTATAATCGTTTGCCACAAGGATATGATCATTTAAAAAAAAGTAATCAATAAAATTGCACCCCACTATATGAAAAAATATTTTTGGTTAGGCTTGATTGGCTTACTATTATTCGAAATAGCAAATGTTTATTTCATTATGCCAATGCCCGGCAGTCAGCAAATGAACAGTATCGATCTTGCATACTTCCTTTATAAATGGCGCTGGATATTCAGGGGTCTATTTACTGCAATGATCTTCCTCGGATTGTTTAAATCGCAATGGAAAAGAAAATGGCTATTGTTTTTTCCAATTGCCATCGTTGCGATTATCATATACATGGCTAATTTCAAAATGGCGGCCGATGCGATGTTTAAGCAACCCAAACAATTATTACTTGTAAATGCTGCATCTAATAAAGTTGATTCAAACAGGTTAGTACTTGGTGTTTCAATTAATGGAGAATCCAAAGCTTACCCGATCCGGTTTTTAGGTTATCATCATCATATACAGGATACCGTAGGTGGCAAGCCAATTATGGTAACTTATTGCACTGTATGCAGGACAGGCAGAGTATTCGAACCAATAGTGAATGGTAAAAAAGAAAAGTTCAGGCTGGTTGGCATGGATCATTTTAATGCTATGCTGGAAGATGCTACTACAAAAAGCTGGTGGCGACAAGTTACGGGTGAAGCTATCGCCGGAAAACTGAAAGGGCAACAATTGCCTGAAGTGTTCAGCACCCAAACGTCATTAGCGCAATGGCTGATATTGAATCCATCTTCACTTATTGTGCAACTAGATTCTGGATTTATTAAATCTTATGACACTACGATGAAATA
>DASRRA010000326.1:0-18334 GCA_035696085.1 Bacteroidia bacterium
TTTGTGAACTGATTATCTTCTTGCGTTGCCATTTTTTCTCGAAGTGCATCGATGCGTGGGTCAGATGCAATGTTATCTTCATAATCAGCAGCGGTTAAACGTCCATAAATCAATGGAACAGCAATCATATATTGAATACAGTGATCTCTGTCGGCAGGATTATTTAATGGTCCTTTTTTATCAATGATACGGATCGCTGCTTCGTGTGTACGAATCGAAATCTTTTTAATATCATCACTTGTTTTCTTTAACGCTTTCAATTTATGATGTATAGTCATGGCAGCCTCAACCGCTGTCTGTGAGTGGAATTCCGCAGGGAAAGAGATTTTGAATAATACATTTTCCATTACGTAAGAGCCGTAATCGCGTTGGAATTTAAATTCATTTCCTTTAAAAGAAACATCATAAAATCCCCATGTTTTTGCAGTTAATACAGAAGGGTAACCCATTTCACCTGTCTTAGCAATTAAAGCCAAACGTACAGCACGTGATGTTGCATCACCGGCTGCCCATGATTTACGGCTTCCCGTATTTGGTGAGTGGCGGTAGGTACGTAATGATTGCCCATCTACAAATGCCAAAGAAATAGCATTGATTAATTCGTCACGTGTTAGTCCAAGCAATTTACCAACTACAGCGGTAGAAGCTACTTTCACAAGGATAACGTGATCCAATCCTACTTTATTAAAAGAGTTTTCAAGCGCCAATACACCTTGTATCTCATGTGCTTTAATCATCGCTTCCAACACATCTTTCATTTGCAAAGCAGGTCTTCCGTTAGCAACAGCAGTTCTGGATAACCAATCTGCAGTTGCGAGGATACCACCTAAGTTATCAGATGGGTGCCCCCATTCCGCAGCTAACCAGGTATCATTAAAATCCAACCAACGGATGATGGTACCAATATTAAATGCGGCTTGTATAGGATCCAGCTGGAATTGTGTTCCCGGTACTTTTGCACCGTTTGGTACAACAGTTCCCTGTACAATTGGTCCGAGTAATTTGTTGCAGGCAGGATAAGTCAATGCTTCCAATCCGCAACCCAAGGTATCCAACAAGCAGTGGTGTGCTGTTTTCCAGGCCAATTCATTTTTAATTTCATAATTCAGTACGTAATCTGCAATTGCTGCCAAAACCTTATCTGGTTGTGGTCTTTCATTCGAAATGTGTGATGACATAATTAGCTATCTGTTTTTTAAAGGTGTAAATTTTTGATTGTCTGGTCCCATGTAGTTAGCACTTGGGCGGATTATTTTTCCATCTTGCCGTTGTTCGATGATGTGTGCACTCCAACCGGTTACGCGCGATACAACGAATAAAGGTGTAAACATCAAGGTAGGAACGCCCATTAAGTGATAAGAAACAGCAGAGAACCAATCCAGGTTAGGGAACATTTTTTTCTCGTTCCACATCAATGTTTCCAGGCGTTCTGCAATATCATACAATTGCATGTCGCCAGCTTCTTCTGAAAGTTTTTTCGCTACTTTTTTAATCACGACGTTACGTGGATCGGAGATGGTATACACCGGATGTCCGAAACCAATAATCACTTCTTTCTTCTCCAAACGTGTGCGGATATCTGCCTCTGCTTCATCAGCAGTTGCATAGCGGCTTTGTATATCATAAGCCACTTCATTTGCACCACCATGTTTAGGTCCGCGTAAAGCGCCAATAGCACCTGTTACTGCAGAGTAAATATCAGAACCTGTTCCGGCAATCACACGACCGGTGAATGTAGAAGCATTAAATTCGTGCTCTGCATATAAGTTCAGGGAGATTTGCATCGCTTTTTCCCAGCTTGCACTTGGTTTTTGTCCGTGCAGCAAATGAAGGAAATGTCCACCAATGCTATCATCATCGGTTTCTACTTCTATACGTTTTCCATTGTGAGAAAAATGATACCAGTATAATAAGGCCGAACCAAAGCTAGCAAGTAATTTATCCGCAATGTCGCGTGCACCGGCTGCATTGTGATCTTCTTTCTCTGGTTGTACGCTTCCCAACACCGAAGAGGTGGTGCGCAATACATCCATTGGGTGAGCAGATGCAGGAAGCTGTTCCAATACATTCTTCAATGCATTTGGCAATCCGCGCAACGCTTTTAGTTTCGCTTTGTAAGCCGTAAGCTGTGCTTTGTTTGGTAAAGCACCGTGAATAAGTAAATAAGCTGTTTCTTCAAATTCAGCACCTTCTGCTAAATCAAGAATGTTATATCCTCTGTAGTGTAAATCATTTCCGCTTTTACCAACGCTGCACAAAGCAGTGTTACCTGCTACAACGCCAGAAAGAGCAACACTTTTTTTTGGTTTAAGAACCGTTTCGTTTGTGTTAGACATGTTTAATTTTTTTAAAAAGGTTATCCAGTTTTTCTTCGTAGGCGTGGTAGCCAATACTTTCATAAAGTTCATTACGTGTTTGCATGGTATCGACTACATTTTTCTGCGTACCATCTTTACGAATGTGCTGATATACATTTTGTGCAGCCTTGTTTGCCGCTCTGAATGCAGAAAGCGGGTATAGGATCAATTCCACACCGGCTTGTTTTAATTCGTCGCGTGTGTAAAGTGTAATCATTCCAAACTCTGTAATATTTGCCAATACAGGGATTCCTGTAGCCGCGGTAAATTTTTTATAAATGGCCAGGTCATTCACTGCTTCTGCAAAAATAAAATCGGCTCCGGCTTCTTTGTAAGCAACGGCACGTTCCAACGTTTTCTCCAAACCTTCATTTGCATAGGCATCGGTGCGTGCACCAATTACAAAATGCTCATCAATTCGTGCATCAGCAGCGGCTTTGATACGGTCCACCATTTCTTCCTTGGTCACGATTTCTTTACCGGGACGATGTCCGCAACGTTTTGCACCTACCTGGTCTTCTATGTGTAAGGCTGCAGCGCCTGCTTTGATCAATGATTTTACAGTACGTGCGATATTAAATGCGGAAGGTCCGAAACCAGTATCGATATCCACCAATAAAGGTGTATCCGTCACATTGGTGATGCGTTGAATGTCGATAAGCACATCTTCTAAAGTAGTAATACCTAAATCGGGAATACCCAATGAGCCCGCAGCTACACCACCTCCTGATAAATAAATTGCATTAAAACCTGCTTGTGTTGCCAACAGGGCGTGATTGGCATTGATTGTTCCCACAATTTGCAAGGGGTTCTCTTTTTTCATGGCCTCCCGGAAACGTAAACCCGCAGAACCAGTTACATCTGATTTTTTCATAGTGGTTGTATTAAGATAAAGAGCGATTACTTTTTTTCAAACCCAGGCATGTACATCACAAGACCGATTGGAAAACAAAGTATTACCTGGGCAACAAATATAGTAAATAGATGTGAGAAATGAGCTCTGAGAAATGGGATTAAAATCATCGTTTGTTTGCTAAAAAGTATTAGCTTTGACATTAGATTTTAGGTATAAAATCATAAAAAGGGATAGGAATGACTATTTCTGAAAACACACTAAAATGGCTGATGCGCCTGTATCCACCCATGTTGTTTCAACGCATTTGGGTGAAAAAAATTGATAAAGGTTTTAAAGCCATCGAAGTAAAAATAAATCGAAGTCTTTTTACAACAAACTTAGGAAACTCCATCTTTGGAGGGACCATATTTTCTGCTACGGATCCTTTTTATGCCTTGTTATTCGGACAAGTATTAAGACAAAAAGGTTATCGTGTGACCGTGTGGTTGAAGAGTGCTCAAATCAATTACCTAAAGCCGGGAAGAAGCAATTTGCATTTTCGAATCGAATTAAGTGATGAAATGATTGCAGAGGCCGAACAAACATTACTTGAGCAAGGGAAATTTATAAAAGCTTACCCCATTAACGTGTATGACCGTTCGGATGTGCTATGTGCTACAGCCATTAATGAAGTTTACATCCGTAATCTTGACTTTATAAAATTGAAAGAATAGCCTGTTTTTCTTTCAGAACAATTTAACAAATTTTGGTAAGATCGTTGCGGCAAAAACAGCCCGCAAATGTGCAGTTGGTTATTTTTTGTCAATTACAAAACAACTAAATTTAAACAGCCTATGAAAAAACTGCAACAAAAAATCCTTTTCCTTCTTTTCTCTGTTCCCATTTTTGGATACGCACAAGGTTACCAGGTTAACTTGCAAGGACAGGTTCAACAAGGGATGGGTAGCGCCGGAACAGCGTACATGAAAGATGCCGCGGCATTATTCTTTAATCCCGGTGGCGTATCATTTCTAACAAGCAGAAGCATTAACGTTGGTGTAAGTTCAACGTTTGCAAAGTCAACCTTCCTCGATAAAAACACCAATCAGGTTGCAAACACCAACTCTCCTTCCAGTTATCCTTTTGCGATATATGGCGTATGTGGAGCAAATGACAGCAGTAAACTAAAATATGGATTAGCGATTTATACACCGTTTGGCAGCACTATTCGATGGGAGGATGAGTGGATGGGGCGTTTTGCGCTGACCCAACTGCAATTGCAAGCCATCTTTTTTCAACCAACACTTAGCTATAAAGTGAATGATAAGATTGGTGTCGGGGCTGGTTTCGTATACGCCATGGGCAAAGTGAATTTGCAAAAAGATATTCCCGTTTCAGATATGAACGGAAACTACGGACATGCCGAGCTGGACGGAAAAGCAAATGGCTTTGGATTTAATGCAGGCGTTTATATTAAACCTATTGAAGAACTATCCATTGGTATCACGTATCGCTCACAAGTAAATATGAATGTGAAGAATGGAGAAGCAACCTTTACCGTTCCGTCATCGCTTTCAGCAAATTTCCCGAATGGAAAATTCACATCTTCTCTCCCTTTACCTCAAGTATTGACATTGGGCCTTGCATCAGCATTGAACAAAAAGCTTACACTTGCGTTTGATTTGAATTTTGTAGGCTGGAATGCTTATGATACACTGGCCTTTGATTATGAAAACAATACAAGTACATTGGGAGATACAAAGTCGGCCCGTAAATATGAGAATGCTTTTTCGGCACGATTGGGTGGCGAATACATGGCCACAAATGATTTAGCCGTACGACTTGGAATCGCTTATGGAATATCACCTGTACAGGATGGTTATGTAACGCCGGAAACGCCGGATGCCAATCGTATCATTTATACCGCCGGCTTAGGATATACATTCGGGAATCGATTCGGAGTGAATGCGTCTTTTTATTTTTCCTCTTTCAAAAGAGAAGACACCAACCTGGAAACGGGCTTAAGTGGCACTTATAAAACAAATGTATGTGTTCCTGGAATTGCGCTATTTTATAAATTTTAATCAGCTGTCTCATGAAAAAAAGATATATGAATCAACTGTTCCTGTTTGCAGGAATTATTTTACTTGCAAGTTGTAAACCTGAGTTGGATGTTCCAAGTCCGGATAAAGGAAGTTTGGATGTCAGTAAATACGTATCCATAGGAAACTCCATCACATCCGGGTTTGCAGATGCTGCGCTTTATTACAACGGGCAAGTCGTGGCTTATCCCAACCTGGTAGCCGAACAATTTAAAACAATAGGTGGTGGAAACTTCAACCAGGCTTATGTTCCCGTTGGTTCCGTTGGACTCGGATCAAGTTTGAATGCCCGTTATATGCTGGGATATAAAACAGATTGCAAAGGCGTAAGTTCTTTGTCGCCCGGACCGATTGCTCCCAGTGGTGACCCATCCATATTTTTAACCAGTGTTGCTGCACAAGGGCCTTTTAATAACATCGGTATTCCAGGTGCAAAAGCAATTACCACCGTTTATCCGGGTTATGGAAATCCGGCAAATGGCCTCGGAAAGTACAATCCTTTTTTCACACGCATGCTAAATAGCAGTGAATATGCAACTGCATCTATGCTTTCAAAGGCAGCAGAGCAAAACGCGACCTTCTTCTCGTTATTTATTGGAAACAATGATGTACTTGGATTTGCAAGCTCCGGTGGAACTTCTGATGCTATTACGCCTTCTGCAGGTTCTCCAGGTGTTGGATTTGATGCCAGTATTGATGCCATCATCGGCACCATGACTTCCAACGGCGCTAAAGGTGTAATTGGCAATGTGCCGGATGTAACCAGCTTACCTTACTTTACAACCATACCTTATAATGGATTGACATTGGATGCAACACAAGCAGCACAGTTAACTGCTGCCTACACCGCTTTAGGAATTACATTTACAGCAGGAAGCAATGCCTTTATAATACAAGATAATACTGCACCTGGCGGTATGCGTAAAATTAAATCGAATGAATTGGTGTTGTTAAATACACCTCAGGATTCTTTGAAATGCGCGGGTTGGGGCAGTCAGAAACCGTTGGCAAACATGTATGTACTAACCGAGGCAGAAATTAATTTGATACAGGCAGCAGTAAGCGCTTACAATGCAAAACTGAGAGCTGTAGCCAATGCCAAAGGATTAGCGTATGTGGATGTCAATCAATTTATGGCAACCGTTAAAAAAGGAATTGCATACAATGGAATTACATTAAATACAACGTTTGTGAGTGGCGGTGCTTTTTCATTGGATGGCGTACATTTAACGCCAAGAGGAAATGCCATGCTCGCCAACGAATTTATCAAGTCTATTAATTCAACCTATGGCTCAACAATACCACAGGTGGATGTTACAAAATATGGCGGCGTGTTATTCCCCTAAAAATAAATCATCGAATAAAAAGAGCAAGTGTTTCAACTTGCTCTTTTTTGTTTAGGTCAACTGATTCTTTCTTTCAGATCGGCTATCACTTTTTCCCAATCCTTCAGTTCGCCGGCCTCTTTCCAGAGTTCTTTCATTTCTGAGTCATCCAGTACATGATAGATAACATTTTGTGCCGAAGCAATTAAATCAAAATCACTGAAACTAAGTAAATCATTTTTTTTAATCCATTCGATGGCTTTATCCGACATGTCAACAGAAGGCTTTCCTTTTGCTGCTGCAATAAACTCAACTGCAGCAAGCCCCTGTTCACAATCAGGAATACCAAGGTAATCATGATTACTTAACTCTAATATTTTCTGGATGGTGTTTGGTATGATTAATTTGTTTCCTTGTAAAACATCTTCAACGAAATCGGCCGCACCATCGTTTTCAAAATTTTTTATGCCCCAGGCTCCCATAGTTAAATAGTTTTTTAAAATCTAAATATAAAAACGGTTCTTTTTAGTAAGAATAAAAATGATGAAATTTGAGTTAACGGACGGTGAATAGGGATTATCGGCAGTTTCAACGCCCATTAAAATAATTCAACTACTTTTGTAAGTATATAGTTAGATAGATATGCATGTAAATAATTCCCCACAAAAAAAGAAAATTCCCTATTCCATATCTCCTCTTTTAAATAGTTATCTGACGGAAGCAGGAAGAACACAACAAATTGCTGTACAGTATCAGGACCTGTTAAGATTTACCAACGCCACCAGCTTGATTGATAAATATGGAAAGGATACACTTTGGTTAACGGTATCCTATGCACAATCAGAAATGGATGAATTGAACAGAGAGTTGACCGGAATTTATGCATCACTAAAAACAAACGGAGATGTAAAAGTGATGGAACATTTACATGTAGACAGAATTGATTTCTGCACGTTTGGAAATTCCAAACCTTTCCGGATAAAAATCATCAATAACTTTAATGACAATTATGATTTTTATTACATCAAATTAGCAGATGCCTCACGTGTGTATGGACTGGAATGGGAGCACATCTTATCACCCAACCGCATCAATTACTTTGTGCATGATCAAACATTAATAGAAGAACACATTGTTGGAATCCCCGGCGATCAATTCATAAAAAATAATTTGAGTGATCGTGAATTAAATCCTACCCGTTTGGCAAAAGAGTTTGTGAAGTTTAACGAACGTTGTTTTGTTCGTTTACTCGGCGATATGCGAGCGTATAATTATGTAATTGATGTGACACCCGATTTTGAAGATACACAATATCGTATACGTGCCATTGATTTTGATCAGCAATGTTTTGAAGGGAGTAAGTCGCTGTATTCTCCTCAATATTTTAAAGAGAATTTACCTTACGTGGAGCTGTGTATGAAATTTTTAAATGCAAATACGGCTAAGCAATATCAATCGGAAGAAAAAGCATTGATTGCAAAGCGTATTAAAACATCTAAATACAGAGTGAATCAATTGCTGGATGTGATGAGGAGTGATACATTATCAACTCCTGAAAAAATAAAAAAACTGAGTGAAGAATTAGCAGCGCATTATCAAAATAATGAATTTAAAAAATGCAGCAACATGGGTGAGCTGATGAAGCTGAGTTTAAATTTATTGTCTGCAAGTTAATTGTTTATTTTACAATATTGACGTGTCCAACTAATTGGTGAACGGTTGGTGTGTATTTTTCTTTCACTTCTATTTTCCATACATAAGTATCTATTAGTGCCAGCTTACCACCGCCGTTTGCTTTACCATCCCATGTTTCGCCCCAGGTATTGCTTTTCCAGATCATGTTTCCCCATCTGTCGAATATCCACATATGGTATTGTGTTTCATCGATTCCATGTCCGGAAGCAAAAAACACATCGTTCACATCATCATTATTTGGTGTGAACGTGTTGGGAACAAAAATGCTGAACTCATCCTTTATAGAAACATCCAGTGTGGTTGTGTCTATGCAGCCATACTGATTGGTCACGATCAACATAACCGGATAGGTAGCCATTTCTTTGGGATAGATGAATGTATTGTTTTCTTTAGTTGATTCTGAATTAATCGGATCACCAAAATACCATTGCCAGGTAATAGCACCGCTGGAATGACTCGTAAAGCGGATTGTTGGATCATAAATAGAAGCAGGGTTAGGGTTGGCTTCTATAATGGCTTGTGGTTTTGGAAATACAATCACTTTTGCGCTTCCTGTTGAAGAACACCCAAAAGTGTTAGTTCCTTTTACGATATAATTGGTTGAAACTTGTGTGTAGGATGAAACAGGATTGGATGTGGTGGAACTCAACCTATAATCAGGGCTCCATACATAGCTATTGGCACCCGTTGCAGTAAGTATTGCCGTATCACCCGGACAAATTTGTGCAGCTGTTACCGTGATAACAGGATTTGGATTAACTCTTAATACAGTGGTTGTTGTATCCTTACAACCGTTTTTATCTGTTCCAATAATGGTATAGGTGGTCGTAACAGAAGGGTGTACATTTACTTCTGCTTCTGTTGTTGTATTGATGTCTTTGTTTGGGCTCCACACATAGGTGTAGGCACCCGTAGCTTTTAAGTTTATCGTCTCTCCTGTGCAAATGGAAGCAGAGTCAACCATTACTACAGGTACAGCATTTACTTTTACAGTAACCATTGTATTGGATTTACAATCCGTGTTGGCATCGGTTCCGGTTACGGTATAGGTCGTTGTGGTTGTTGGTGTCGAATTTACGGTGGCTCCGACAGAATCGGTTAAAGTTTGAAAAGGAGACCAGCTATACGTATTCGCTCCACTTGCAGTTAAGATGGCTGTACTTCCCTGGCAGATTGTAGCGCCGGGAACACTGATTACAGGCGTTTTGTTTACCGTTACTGTTGCTGTGGCGGTACTAACACAGCCATTGGCATTGGCAGAGGTAATAGTATAGGTGGTTGTTTGTGTTGGATTTGCAATAACAGATGGCCCATTGGTCGTACTCAAACCTGTTGCCGGTGCCCAGAAATAAGTGTTGGCTCCACTGGCAACCAGTGTGGTGGATGTACCTGAGCAAATACTATCGCCTTTTACAATAATAATAGAAGCAGAATCTACAGTAACCGTTTGAGTAACACTATCCAAACATTGGGGGTAAACTCCTGCTATGAGTGATACCTGGAAACTTCCAGCTTTGCTAAAGGTATGCGTAGGATTTTGCAACAACGAAGAATTGTCGGAACTGGCGGGATCACCAAAATCCCATTTCCAGTAATTGGCGTTGGCTGTCTCATCTGTAAATTTTGTTGCTGACCCTACACATGCTGCTGTATTCGAATATTGCGCTGGTGCAGGCGATGTCACATTTACTTTTACCTGGTCATTCACCACACAACCATTTGTTACAACAAGTGTGTAGGTGGTGGTTGTACCCGGGCTAGCCATAGGGTTGGCACAAGTAGGACAACTTAAACCGGTTGCAGGTTCCCATAAATAGGTCGATCCGGCAGCAGATTTCTGATGACAACCCAGCATAATACTGTCGCCGCAGGCAACATCCACGACAGGTGCACCTACCGTCACCCAAGCCACCTTCTTCGTTCCACTCGGAACAAATACTGCATTAAGGTATACACGTATTCCATTGATGCGTTCGATATCGGTAAGGTCCACTTCATTTGTAGCAGGCCCTGGATTGCCTGTCATTGCACGTCCATAATCATGTCCACCTAAATAATATACGTTACCACCTGGCGAATTTGCATCGATGAGGTGAGCCGCTCCAATAACAATTTGGTCGGACGCACCTTCAACCACTGGAAAATAATAGGACTTCCAGGAAGAACCGTTTGCCAAAGTCCAATTACTTACAGAACCACCTGGATTGGATTGGATAAGCCCGTGAATTTGTGAGATCGCCATATCCGGATTTGGATAGGTATTGTTGATATTTTTAGTGTTAGCAACAAATAGATCATTTGTTGTATGAAACAAACTTTTGGTTTCATAGGATTCAATGGCATCACATTGTGCTAGAAAATTACCTCCGTTCATGACAAATGTTTTAACAGCATCTGCAACGGCAGTGGTAACTTGCGTAGGTGTTGCATGTGCTTCTGAAGCAAACGTGTAACAGTAAGAAATTTCCGCGATATCCACCGCATCAATAATGCGGTAATTGCCGATCCCCGCAGCATCTAATATTTTGGTTTGCAAAAGTTCATTACCACCATTATTAAAAACTGCAATTTTAGGACGGTGTGTAATCGTATGTTGAATGTCAACCATTACACTTTGTGTTAACTTATAGGCGGATACGTTATCTCCCCATTCCGTGATCAGTTGTATACTGCTCACGCCGCAAGGCAAGGTAGTGTCGGGTACAATAAAAGGTCCTCCTCTGAAATCAAGCATGGCTGCTGGCGATGATGTAGGTGTAATTTGCTCAGCCATCGCTGAGAAGTCAATACCATCTAATGCTTTCCCACTTTTGATAGCCCATTTAACCGGAATGCCGTTTTGTAAAAATTTATTTACTAAACCATACGCTTTTAAATTGAAAGGGGCCTGACCGGCGGGAACAACCGCTTGATGATCATTGTCCATGGGGATGACATAACTTCCGGCAGGAATGTTTTCCATGTTTGCAGTAGGATGAGGAAGATCATTCTGAGCAATAGCAAAAGAAGAAAGAATAAAAAATGCACCAACTAAAAATAGCCTTATTGTTCGACAACACAAATACATGAGCGTACTTCATTTTAATGATTAACTTAAAATTAGGAAACAGGATTTTAGAGGGTTTGTAAATTTAGTAAAAAACTTGTTACCTTCTTTACCTTGTCAATAAAGCGTTATCGTTTATTACGAGGTATTATCATATAAGCTGACAAGTATCAATTTTGTATTATGAAATTATCAAATGTGCCTTTATAAAGACTCCATTTTCTTGTATAACCATTGTATTTATTGAGATTTAATTGGAAGGAAGGCAATAGGATTTTTCTAAAAAAAGGCGGTTAGTCTGTGAAATATTTGCGAAGGCTGATATTTATTTAGCTCGATTAATACCATTTTGGTAATAAAATGGGCACCTACACACCAAAAATAATTTTTAAAATTTAGTATTTGACACACCTGTTACCAAGCGGTGTTATTCTCTGTATAGATGAAGAATAATACGCACATAAGTGATCAGGAGCTTAATCAATTGCTCAACCAGATCTGCATTTCGGCTCTTATTGCAGGTTTGTTTTTAACAGGCTACTATTTCTATCAACCATGTTTAACAAACCAGGATCCGGCAGCAAAAAGTAAAGCTGCAGAAGTGACTTCTCATGAACCGACTGTTCGTGTTGAGACATCCAAAATTATTAAAACAAGAATACGCGGACCTGTTCGTACCAGCAGTAACTATTCACTTGAATTTCACACAGGACAATTGATAGAAAACATCTTCAAAGAAAATGCGGATTGTACAACGCCTGTTTTGGTAAAAGATACCGTTGTGTTTTCACCGAATACACCCATAGGAATCGGAAATGAACTGGAATTTTTAAACAATGCTCCGAATGATGTGCAATATTTAGAAAATGAGCACAACACCGTATGGTATAAATTCTGGCCTCCGGAAGATGGCGTCCTGACATTTGATATTATTCCTGTTGATCCAAATGATGATTACGATTTTATGTTGTTTCGTTATGATGGTGGAGATTTTCATTCGAAAATTTTGAGTAAGGAATTAAAACCGATTCGCTCCTGCATTTCAAGGAATGACACCGCTATACAAGGTAAAACAGGTTTGAGTATGAATGAACCCACCACTTATTTTATACACTCCGGTATCGGACAATCGTATGTAAAATACGTACAAGTTAAAAAAGGTGAAACATTTTATTTGTTGGTAGATAATGTATACAGAAATGGAAACGGCCATATGCTACATTTTCATTATACACCGTTTGATTCCAACAAACCCTATGTTGGAAAAACAATTGAGATCGAGAATGTAATGTTTAAGGCGGAAGAATATGAATTTGAAAAAGGTGCAACCGCTGGATTAGATAATTTGTACAGGTTCTTAGTAAACAATCCAAATCTTAAAGTAGAAATACAAGGGCATGTAAATACAGGTCATGGGGCAGCACCTCACAAATATAGTTACCAGGATTTATCAGATTACAGGGCGCAGGCGATTTACAACTATCTCATCGAGAGGGGAATTCCGAAAGAACGGTTAACAGCCGTAGGATATGCCGATCATAGAAAAAAGATTGTGCATCCTATGACAATAAAAGAATATCGCAGAAATATTCTCGCTGATATGTTTATCTTATCACTTGATTGGAAAGCAGATTTGGAATGGCAAAATATGCATCGGCAACCAAGCGCACCACATTGATAAATAGTACCAGAAAAACCCCTTTCAGAATGAGGGAAAATACCAAGCAGGATAGTTGAGATTCTGTGATTTTTTTTCTTCCTTAGCTGCGTGAAAAATTCACCCGAATCATGAATGCAAAGGTACTTAACATTACGCTTGTACTTATCCTTATCCAGTGTATGGGTTTTGGGCAAACTACTGCTACACCACGTCAGTTGAGTTTAAAACAAATTGATCGAATTAATAAATTCAACCGCTTGTTTGGTGACTATTTTAATGTGAACGAACACATGCAAATAGAACCGGCAAAAAGCCCCTATCCGGATTTTAATACATTTTATGCGGAAGTAAGAAACAACAATTGGAACTCCCAATATGAGCATAACCTGGATGCCGGCAATTCTATCCTTCGGCAAACAGTTGCGAATGTTATTACCATGAATTTGAATTTCAAAGATAATGGTCTCATAGAACCTGTGCCAATTGACATGAATAAACAAACAAAGCCTACAGAAGCAGAAAAAAAGAAAGAATTGTTTGTGTCGGATACCATACAGAAAATATACACCAAATATGCAAATCAATCTGCTGTTGCGCAAAAGAAAATGCCGCCTTCTAAAAAGAAAGATACCGTTTCCATACAACAATTAAATAAACAAGCCATTCAAAGGGCGCATGCCTTAGACTCAATTGTTCATGTAGAAACACAACGGGTTTTACAACAAGTGAAATACAATAAAGAAGCAGATCCCAACGGTTATGATCTGTATCAGTTTTCGTTGGCAGTGATTGATACTTTAAAAAAATACAACATCAAACACATTTATTTTTTTGCCCACGGATACAACGTACCTCGCTCATTAGCGCAACTTCAAGGGAACAGGTTGATGGAAAGAATTGCCAAACAGGAAAAGGGCAACATTTTATTCATTCGTATTTTCTGGCAAGGGGGTGATGCCAAAAAATTAACGGTAAAACAAAAACAAGATGGCGATCTACTTTTGTTAAAAAAGATGAAGTATAAAGATGAAATCAGTTTTAGAAATGCCAGAAACTTTGGAAGAAAAAAAGATGAAGCGATTAAATGCGGTGCATCATTACGCATCTTATTAGGTTGTTTTGAGCTGGACTCTGTTGCAAAAAAATGCACTTATTCATTGATGTCGCATAGCTTAGGCGCTGCCCTCATCTGCCACAGTGTGATCAACAATATCTCACAAATTAAATATCGCCCTGATGAATTGGTGAAAATAACACAGGAAACAAAATATGTGTTGAATGATGAATGGGTAAGAAGAGCAGATAGCCTCATGTCAGCAGATAATTGCAATTGGTTACAGGATTTACTTTTTAACTGTTCCAAGAAAAAGAAAGCCGCCTGGGATTATATTTCTTTTATGAAATGCACCCCTTTACCCAATCTTAAAATTAAAGTATTTATGAATGCGCCTGCTGTTCCGGGTGTACAGCTGTTTCAATTTTCTGATCTTACCAAGAACTACACTTTTATTGTTGGATACAATGGTTATGACCCAACACTTGCAAAACGTTTTGCCGGCAAAAGTACGCTCATATCCGGCAAACTGGCGTATGCCGGTAAAAACACCTCACTCGGTTTGAACTATAACAACGAGGTAGGAAAAACAGATTTTCTAATCACAACCAATATACTCCGAAAACCAGAATTTATTTTCAAAGGTTATCGTACGAGTACCTTCTTTGAACATGATTTCTTTTATTATATGCAACATCCTTTATTTATGAATGCATTAAACGATTTCGTTAAACAATGAGAACGGCTTCCATATATCGTAAGCGTTTGTTTACATCCCGTTTAAAAGCGGTTTGTATAACCTTGTTGTTGATACTGAGGTTTAATGTCAACGCACAAACTGCTTTTACAAGAGACGATAAAGAACGACTAAGCCAGCAGTTTGAATCCGGAAAGGTGCAATTTGGTGTTGGCCTTTGTTTGAAAGTAGATCTCATCCGGAATACATTTGGTTATTTTCGTGTGAGCATAACCGGTGGAGCAGGAATTCCTTTTGGAAGGGAAATGGGCTTGAACAGAAATTCCATGATTGGCTATTATTTTCTGGAAGTGGATGTGTTCAGGGGAGGGTTGGGAGCTCCCGCACTGGCACTGGATAATCAGCAAATGTTAAGCGAGTTGAGGCAATCGTTTTTGTTTTCAGTAGGTCGAACGCTGGGTGATCAAAAATACAATTATAACAGACCTGTTGTTCAATTCATTTCTAATTCATCACACCCGCTTTTTGATCCCTATAATTTTTCATTCACCATCGGTACCACCTTCGTAAATGGAATCAATGTTAGAAGGTCCCAGCGCGTAGGTATTGCCAGTATAGGGTACAATGAATTTCAGTTAGCTTATCTAAACGATGGTCCTCCATTCGTTTCATTACCCTTTGCAGATGGCTTTGATCGCTGGTGGACGGGAAGCGGACAAATCGGAGTATACATTCCAAATAACAAAGTGTTACGGAATTTTGAATTGAAATACGATAAATTCACTGGCTTGCAACCCTATGCCTATGAAACTTCTACCGCTCTACGGTTGAAGCAAATTCCATACAGATCCAGAGAAACGAGAATGTTAAACCGTTCGCGTTTGGAATTTTCTGTCGGAACAAACAAAGGAATTGGATTTAGTGTGAATGTGTATGACAATGCATTTTTGGATATTCAAAATCATATTCATCATAATAAATATGCCTATCATGGCACGCCATTAAAGTGGAGAATTGGAAGTGGCTTATTTTATAACAATTCATTTATCATTGAATAAAATGAAAAGAGTACTCTATATATTATTCACAATTATAGGTTATGGGATGAACGCACAAATCATCTCTCAACCTACAGCTTACACGCTCGATCAACGGGATATGTTTATCATTACGGAATACAAGGAAACCGAGTACCAGGTATTCATCGATCATGATAGCCTGAACCTGCCAGCTAATTTGAGCACCGTAAACTTTTATGTGGATATCAATGATGAAACTGATTCGTCCAACATGATGGATATAAATTACCTGTACCTGCAAGGATATCATGAAGCAAAGCGAACAAACGGTCAACTGTTTTACCTGGTTACACAAAAAACAATTCCGGTAGGAAACAGAAAAACAAATTTTCGTAGTTCCAGAAGTGTGGATCAGTATTCTCAATTAACGTCTATTGAAGATATGACCTATGGATACTGGCAACTGGATACGATCACACACCGCATTTTCCTTGTTTTTCGCGAAAGCACAAAAATTTATAACATGGATAATTTCAGAATCTTTGCGGGTTTGGTAGCGAATAAAAACATTTACATTACCAAATCAATGGATTCAAAAGATACCTATTTGTTTGACTATAATTTTAAACGTAACAAAGAACTCTATGTAAAATTACCATTGACCCTGGAGAATGTATTGTATTCTGAACCGGTATTAACAAAGGATACCATTCAAATGAAAACCGCAACCTATTCCTACCAGGAATCACAAAAGAATAAAACAATGCAAAACAATAATCCTAAGCAGGAGGTTTTAAATTATCTGAAAAATGAACCTGCGGTACAGGAGAACGCAAACAATTATAGTCGCTGGGATAGTGTAAAAAGGGAAAAAAGAACACAACTGGTACGGGATGAAAAAAAGAATGAGAATACAGTAAATGCAGCCATTAAATTTTCGTACTTCCCTTCCAACAGGGCTAGCCTGATGAATCGCAAAGTAGAATATATGGATTACGACTCTTTATCATTTACCTGTTTAACAAAGAAGAAAAGGAAAACCAGTAAATATGTTTTATTAAAAGCGAGTAAAGATGGTATACTTACCTACTCCGAAATAAAAATGAAACGTTACCGCAACTATTATTCTACCGATAATCAACAGGAATTTATTTTTATCAACGTCGTGGATCCCTACGATGAGAAAATCTTTCATACCTTCAGGATACCATACTCCAGCAAGGGAGCTTTGCCAGGGCTAATTAATTTCTTTAAAAAGAAAATTTTTAATAGTTAACTTTGACGCCTGTTCTCAAAATCATTACGACATGAAAAAAATTATGCTACTAGGCTCAGGCGAGCTGGGGAAGGAATTTGTAATTGCGGTAAAACGCTTGGGGCAATATGTAATTGCCGTTGATTCTTACAATGATGCCCCTGCACAACAAATGGCCGATGCGCGGGAGGTGATTAATATGCTTGATGGAAATGAATTGGATTGCATTGTTGCCAAACATCAACCCGATATTATTGTACCGGAGATAGAAGCCATTCGCACCGAACGCTTTTATGATTATGAAAAACAGGGTATACAAGTAGTACCTAGTGCCAAAGCAGCAAATTTTACCATGAACCGAAAAGCCATTCGTGATTTTGCAGCGAAAGAGTTGGGTTTGAAAACAGCCCGCTACGCGTATGCAAATAGTTTGGAAGAAATGAAAACAGCGGTAAAAGAAATTGGAATTCCCTGTGTTGTTAAACCCTTGATGAGTTCATCGGGAAAAGGACAATCGGTCATCAGAACAGAAGCTGATATTCAAAAATCCTGGGAATACGCGCAAACAGGAAAACGGGGTGATTATACAGAAGTGATTGTAGAAGCCTTTGTAAATTTTAATTCGGAA
Organism: Bacteroidia bacterium; assembly: GCA_035696085.1. GTDB lineage: Bacteria > Bacteroidota > Bacteroidia > 2-12-FULL-35-15 > 2-12-FULL-35-15 > 2-12-FULL-35-15. Next base: position 17,674 of record DASRRA010000326.1, read on the forward strand.
ATCACTTTATTAACCGTAACGCAGAAGAATGGACCAACTTTGTTTTGTCCACCCATTGGGCATCGCCAGGCAAGAGGTGATTACCAGGAAAGCTGGCAACCCGCGCAAATAAATGCCGATCATATCAAAGAAGCACAGGTAATGGCTGAGAAAATTACACGCGGGTTAACAGGTGCCGGTTTGTGGGGCGTAGAATTTTTTCTAACCAATGAAGGTGTTTATTTTTCTGAACTTTCTCCTCGTCCGCATGATACCGGAATGGTGACCTTAGCTGGTACACAAAATTTTTCAGAATTTGAATTGCATGCGCGAACCATCTTAAATTTGCCGATCTCTGAAATTACCTTGCAACGTGTTGGTGCAAGTGCTGTTATTTTGGCGGCGCAAGACGGAGCGCATCCCAGTTACAAAGGCCTGGAACAAGCCATGAATGAAAAGCAGAGCGATATCCGTATTTTTGGAAAACCAACTGCAAGACCTTATAGACGAATGGCTGTAGCGTTAACCTACGATCAATTAAATGCGGATGTTAATAAGGTAAAGGAACGTGCTATTGAAATCGCAAAAATGGTAGAAGTAAATGTGAAGTAATATGAAGAAATTTTTTTTAGCAATACTTTTACTTTCCTGTTATCCGGCTTTTTCTCAAGTATCAGATTAT
>DASRRA010000327.1:0-15268 GCA_035696085.1 Bacteroidia bacterium
TGGTACAGGTCCTTACACTTACTCCTGGACAACACTTCCCATACAAACAACACAAACAGCAACCGGTTTAACACATGGTGGATACACTGTAACCGTAACGGATAAAAATGCTTGTACACAAGCAACAAAAGCTATTGTTACAGAATCAACCCCATTGGCAGTAACAACGGCTACTACACAAGAAACATGTGGAAAGAGAAATGGTACTGCAACAGCGACTGTTACAACTGGTACTGGTCCTTATACTTATTCATGGAACACTAGCCCGGTTCAAACAACAGCAACAGCAAGCGGTTTAGCGGCAGGTAACTATACTGTAACAGTTACAGATAACGGTGGTTGTTCACAAGTACTGCCAGTTACAATCACCGCTACAGCAGCTCTAAATGTAACTTCGACATTAACACAAGAAAATTGTGGTAAAAAAGATGGAACAGCAACAGCAAATGTAACAGGTGGTACAGGTTCTTATACATATTCCTGGACAACCCTTCCAATCCAAACTGCAGCAACAGCAACAGGTTTAACAGCTGGCGGATATACTGTAACTGTAGCTGATCAAAACGGATGTACACAAGCATTGCCAGTCGTTATAACAGGTTCTTCAGCTTTAAATGTAACGTCAACTTTGACACAAGAAAATTGTGGTAAAAAGGATGGAACAGCAACAGCGAATGTAACAGGCGGTACAGGTCCTTATACGTATTCCTGGACAACACTTCCAATTCAAACAACAGCAACAGCAACGGGTTTAACAGCTGGAGGGTATACAGTAACTGTAACAGATAAAAGTGGTTGCTCGAAAGCATTACCAATAGTGATAACAGGTTCTTCTGCTTTAAATGTGACTTCAACATTGACCACAGAAAATTGCAGTAAGAAAGATGGAACAGCAACCGCAAATGTAACAGGTGGTACAAGTCCTTATACTTACTCCTGGACAACACTTCCAATTCAAACAGCAGCAACAGCAACAGGTTTAACACACGGCGGTTATACTGTAACTGTAACTGACAAGAGTGGTTGCTCAAAAGCACTTCCTGTAGTAATCACAGAAACTGCTCCATTAGTTGTAACAACAACACTAACAACAGAAGACTGTGGTAAAAAGAATGGTACTGCAACAGCAAATGTAACAGGTGGTACAAGTCCTTATACCTACTCCTGGACAACATTACCGATTCAAACAACGGCAACAGCGACTGGTTTAACACATGGTGGTTATACCGTAACTGTAACCGATAAAAACGGTTGTTCGATTGCAACGCCTGTAGTAATCAAAACAACTACAACTCCAGCGGCAGCCGTTACATCAACAGATGCAAATTGTTTAGGTCAAGGTGGATCCGCAGTCGTAAATGTTACTGATGGAGAAGCACCGTATACATATGAGTGGAATACTGTTCCTTCGAGATCAACGGCACAAGTAACTGATTTGGGTGCCGGAGAATATGAAGTAACAATTAGAGATGCGAGAGGATGTTATTCTAAAGCAAGAGCAGTGGTAGCGAAAGCAGAACCAACATTTACATTAACAACTGTTAAAACAGATGTGTCTTGCCCAAGCTGCAAAGACGGAAGTGCTTCAGTAATCGTTTCCGGTCAATCAAGTACTTACAACTACAAATGGACTTCTACCGGAACTTCATTCATGGCATCAGGCAATTCAGCAACAGGTATGAGTGTAGGCAATTATTCAATCACCGTTACAGATTTGAAAGGTTGTTCAAAACAGTCTACCACAACCATATCATCATCGATGACTACCGGAATTGAGGCTGAAGGTGCTGCTAGCGAAGACATCACAATTTTTCCAAATCCGGCACAAAACAAATTCAATATTTCGAATGATTCATTTAAGCCACACGAAAGTGTTTTGGTTGTACTTTATAACACAGCTGGTGTAGAAGTTTATTCCAAAATTGTGGTAAAAGAAGACGAGGTAATTGCAGTTGATACAGAAAACAGGCTAGATCCAGGTATCTATATCGTAGTAGCAAGCTCCCAAGATCATTTGTACAAAAAGAAAATCATTATAACGCAATAACGAATGTTTATTCAATAAAAAGAGCAAGGAACACTGTTCCTTGCTCTTTTTTTATGTCCATATGCCTCCTCAAATACTACATAATGGTGTCAAAATGTTAAAATTTAATTTTAAAGACCTCACTTTCGTCGAAGTTTTTAAAGTATTCGTCTAAAACATATGAACTTTAATCCAAATTATAACCTAATTTTCTAAAGAATCTTTTATATTGTCATTGTCAAATTTCAGTAAAAAGATTCATTAATTAACTAGATTATTATTGCGCTTGAACTATTTTAATAAGTAAGCGGGTGCATCTTTTTATTCAAATTTGAAAACATAAGTAGTCAAAAAAGTTTAACTAATGCAATCCTGTTCACATTAAAAAAATTCTTTTTGCAAAAAAACAATTTCAAATTTAATGCCATAGAGATCATGATTAAAAAACCATCCCCCAAAAACCAAACTATTAACTTGACAAATTTGTCACGGTTGAAAAAGTTCGCCTGTTGCATCTTTGCGATATCATCGTCATTGATTGCATCAAGTAAAACTATTCCTGTTGCTAGTCCCGGTAACGATGCAAATATTCAGCCTGCGATACAAACAGCTGTGAACAATGCAGTTAAAGGAGACGTGATTCAATTACCGGCAGGACAGTTTACTATTAATAGCAATGTGTATGTCACGAAATTTATCTCCATAAAGGGTGCAGGATTAGGAAAAACAATTTTATACCGCGCAGAGAGTGTGCCGGATGATTATTTGAGTAACAACATCAATTGGAGAGGGATCTTCCGATTCAACATCAATAGTACTTCAAAAAGCGGAGTCGTTGTTTCCGATATCACATTTAAAAGTAAGAAACCAAGCATGGTAAGTACGGATGGTTTATCGCTTGCCGCGGACATCGGAGTTGAAATGGTGAATTGTGTTGACTTCGTCATCACCCGTTGCCGTTTTGAAAACTTTGGAAATGGCGCCGTTTCAATTATGCATGATGATAGTATCGTTGGCGGTTTAATTAATAAATGTGAATTTTATCACAACGTAAAAGGTGAGGATGGGCTTGGTTTAGGGTATGGTGTGGTAATTTATGGAGCAAACAAAAAATGGGTTCAAAAGCCAAGATTCGGAAGTTCTAATTTTATTTTCGTGGAAGACAACACGTTTGATTATCACAGGCACTCTATTGCAGCAGGCGGTTGTGGGCTTTATGTATTCCGATACAATACAGTTAAAAATAATGTGGCTGCAAATACCGCACATGCGATTGATGCGCATGAGGCCAGTTTATCCAAAGGCGATAATTATTACAGTACCAGAGCTATTGAGGTATACAACAACAGTATTATCAATACCATGTTCAAAGATGGAACAGGTAATATTGCAAATGGAACCCTTATCACCACGGGAAGAGATGTAAGCCTTTTGGTTGAATGTGCTATCCGTCCACGTGGGGGAGAAGCAATAATTCATGATAATTACATTGAAGGATATCGTTTTGGAGTTGGCCTGGTTAATACACTTTCCAATACATACCCTTGTGCCTACCAACAAGGTTATTTGAGTGGATTAAAATATGGTGATTCACATATTGGTGTTGATGATGAAAAAGGAAACGGAGATGCATTTATCTGGAATGACAAATTCAAATTTTACAATAGTAAAGATTCAAGAAACGTATATTTCTATAACTATAGCACGAGCTATATCAAAAGCGAAAGAGATTACCACTTATCTGCTAAACCCAATTACACACCGTACACATACCCGCATCCACTTGCCAACACAGTTATAACAGAAGTGGAAGAAAGCGGAAACATACAAACCAGCCCGTATCAGGTATACCCGAATCCTGCTTCAGAAGGTGTTATCAATGTGCATTCAGTAAACCCTGTTTTATCAGGAACAATCCTTGAAATAGTAGATTTAGCTGGTGTAATTGTAAGAAAAATCGAACTTGTGTCCGACCTGTTATCAGTGAATATACAGGATCTTGCAAGTGGAGTATATTTGGTGCGAGTAGTAAGCAGTACTGAAACAAACATCAATAAGATTGTGGTCGTTAACGACTAACCGATTCTAAAAAAAATAAAAAGGGGTTGTCTTACTAGAGAACAACCCCTTTTCAATTTTATATAAAAGCCGTTTATGAAGGCTTCATTTCCTTAATAACTTTGCAAGGATTGCCTCCGGCAAATACATTGGGAGGAATAGATTTGGTAACCACACTATTGGCGCCAATGACTGAATTTTTACCAATCGTTACACCTTTCCAAATAATAGAATTAACGCCTATAAAGACATTGTCTTCGATAATAACAGGCTTCGCATCCATGCACATTTCAAACCTTCTGTTCGGATCAGCATTATGCCAATCGTAATCGGAAATAATCACATTGGCACCGCAAATTAAATTATCTCCAATTGTAACTTCTTTTAATGCGCCAATGGTCACACCACTAAAGCCGCAGTTGTTTCCAATTTTTACAACAGAAGTTTTATACAACGCAGAAATAATACATCTGCGATTTACGCCAATCAAATTGGAAGTTTCTTTGTTTCTAAAAGTGCAGTTTTCTCCGATTGTAATGGATGCTGTTGGAAAGCGATAGAAATATGGTCTGCCGTAAAAATTGCATCCTTTTTTGAATTTGACTTTTTTAAGACGCAACATGATCTTCGTAGTCAGGTTTCCTGAAACACGCATAAAACCGACATGTGTAAGTCGTAGCGCTTTAAAAGCATAACCATTGAAATCTGTACTTACAATTTTTATTACTCGCAGTATTCCCATTTCTGTTTCGTTTAAAATGTGATCCCTCTACTCAAATATACTTGTTAATGACCACCCTGAAGTACAATATTCAGCATTTTTTTGGTGACCTCATCAGAAATGATCTGGTGACCAACTAAATTAAAGTGTCCCACTTTATCCGGGATTTCCCAATAATTAGGATCGATTCCGCGCTTTTTCATGGCAAGCAAAATTGGTTGTATATTGATATAATTGGATGGACCAATAATAGATACGAGTTCTTTACAAAGCGCAGGATTTACATTCAATAGAAAAATAACATGCTTATCCTTACTCAACTCGCTAATAAATCGTTTGTTCTCTGGATCCAAACTGGTTGTAACGGTCGGTTCATCCTCCTCTTCGCCACTGGTTTGGCCCTTGGATGCAACATAAAATTTATCAAAAAAGATTTCCCAAATTCTTGGTAAATGTGATTTTACACGGTGCATTAAGAACAAAACAGAGGATTTGGTAAACACTTCAAATTTGTTGTAATTTTTTACAAAAGCAGTATTCTTAAAACTCGAATCAACTTTAATGGAATCATTTTCTATTATATATTTTGCAACGTAACGATGTGTAACTACACTGAATGTTCCTTCATTCAAAAGAATTAAAAAGTAATCCGGATGATTCAATTTATTCAAATCATCTTTTAAATAAACAAGCTCGTTGATAGGCAAATCCTCTTTTCCAAAATTAAAAAAAGAAACTGTTTTTTGAATTCCTTTATGCGCAAGGATATTATTGGTTTTTTTCTCTGAAAGAGCCAGGAAATTATTTCTGTAAAAAACCTGGCGTGAAGCAACAAAGCTATTTCCAATTACCGCCACCGATATATCATCACTCCCAAGATCCTTAAAATCGTGGCCAAACCAACCTGCTGTATTTGTTTTTGCAAGCCCGAATCCTTCTGAAACAAATAAAGAACTGCATGTCAGATTAGGACGATAGCGTTCTCCATTTGTTGCATCAATGCGAACAATGGGTTGAAGAATTCCTCCTAACGACAAGAAGCATTCAAAAAAGACAACCACCAGCGCAAAGGAAAATAAAAAAATGCTTATTGATTTAATTGTTTTCATGTTTTAGAACTTGAAATATAAAAATGGTGTTGTTTTCGTCTGGAACATAAAAAATAGTGTCAATAAAAATACACCAGACAGGATACCATATCTTAAAGGTTTGGATTTGATGTCCAACATATACGTATGTCTTCCCGTACTGTATTCAAGGATATCCAATGCATAAATAACAACTAGATACGTAAGTGTTGTGCAAAAGAACCAGATGTTGTATTCACTGCTTTCCCAATGAATTATTTTTGAAAAAAATACTTGAGTTGTATGCCATGAAGTGGAACGAAAGAAGATACGGGAGAATGTAACCAGCATAAATGTGAAAAAGATGCTGAGTATTACCGGGAATGTAACACGTTCTATTTTTTTAGGCTTCACTTTATCATGATTAAAAAACATACGGTGTATGGACAGGTAAACCCCATGAAGAGCACCATACACAACAAAATTCCAGCTGGCACCATGCCATAAGCCACCCAGAATCATCGTAATCATTAAGTTAAAATACGTACGTCCTTTTCCTTTTTTATTACCTCCCAATGGAATATATAAGTAATCTCTGAGCCAGGTAGATAAGGAGATGTGCCATCGGTTCCAGAACTCACCAATATTTCTTGCTAAGTAAGGCTGCTCAAAATTCTTCATCAATTCAACCCCGAATAATTTGGCTGTACCTCTGGCAACATGCGTATATCCCGAAAAATCAGCGTATATCTGGACAGTAAACAACATTAAGCCACAAATGATTTCAAATGACTTATATGCCTCCAGGTGCCCGAAAATATGATCCACAAATCTGCCTGCTGTATCACCAATCATCACTTTACGAAATAGCCCGCCGATAATTAAAACAACACCGCCTTTGATTTGCTCTTTTGTAGGAGTTAATTTTTGTTTGAGTTGGGGTAGTAAAACTGCTGCCCGCCCGATAGGCCCGGCAACGAGTTGCGGAAAAAATACAACGAATAAACCAAAATCAATCAGGTTGGTTGTAGGCTCTATTTTATTCCGATAGATATCCATAATATAAGAGATATTATGAAAGATGTAGAAGGAAAGACCGACGGGCAAAATAATGTTCAGGTGCGTATAATCGAGGCTGGTTCCAAATAAGGCACAAACATCCTGGAAGCTCTCTGCAAAGAAATTAAAGTATTTAAAGAAACCAAGTATACTTAGGTTAACAACCACGCTAATGGTCATGAATACCTTGCGCTTTTTTAAATCTGTGGTTTCATATAGTTTCTTTCCGATTAGATAATCAAGAATGGTTGTAAAGGTCAATAGTAAACAAAAGCGCCAATCCCAATAACCGTAAAAAATATAGCTGACGATTAATAAAAAGGAATTTTTGCTTGTTTTACTTGGTAGTAAATAGAAGATGGGTAATACAACACCCAGAAAAATAAAAAATATAAAAGAATTAAAAATCATGTCGTCGTCAATACGTGTTAATGTTAGAGAGCTATGTGTTTATTAAGCGTATCTTCCCTGTCCTAAAAAAATGCAATGATAGTTCATTTTTCAATAGGTTTTATATTTGAGGAAAGTTTAATAACATAGGCTAGCAGGAACGCCTAGTGAGCTAATTTTCAGCGAATTTTATTTTTTATCAATAAATTTTCGGAACCACACTTCCAGGTTTATCCATTTCCAAATTTCATTGGATAAATTGGCTTTTCTGTCTAAATGCTTTTGGAACTTACGTTTGCAGTCATCTATATCAAAATAGCCACGGTTTTTAAAGCTACTTGAATTTAACAATTCAGCAATGTAATCTTTAAATGGGTTGACTCTAAACCACTCATCGGAAGGTGTTTCAAAGCCTCTTTTATCCGAGCGATTATAAATTTGAGGAGGCAATATATCCTTCACGGCTTCACGTAAAATATACTTTGTAACCCCTGCTTTAATTATTTGGTTGTTTGGAAGCGACAATGTTGTTTCAACCAGGTTATGATCCAGAAATGGAACGCGTGATTCAATGGAAAAACTCATGGAATTTAAATCATCCCATTTTAATAAATGTTCGAGTTTATATTCAAAATGCTGAAGAAAAGATTCATGCATTGTATGGGGATTGTAAAGGTTCTCAGAGATGGTGGAGCTTTTCACATATTCATCATAGAAATCTGCATGCAAGCTGCCGTATCTTTTCCGGCTCGCATATTTCTTAAGACTTAATGGAAGAAGGTAATACATAAAAAAACTAAATCCTTCCTTTGATAAATTCTTTTTGTTATAACTGATGGTTTCTTTTAGCAGGCTTGCCAATTGAAATTTCTTTAATAATTCTTTAAAATAGCTACCGTAAAAATACGTGTACCCACCCAGCATTTCATCTGCTCCCTGACCATCCAGTGTTACTACCACATTCCCTTTAGCAAGCTGCATGACTTTATATTGTGCATACGGACTTACACTGGGCATAGGCTCACATTGAGAGGTAATGAATTGTTCAAACTCATTATAAAAAGAAGCACCGGTGGGTGTTACAAAGTGCATATTTTTTAACTTGCCTTTGTAAGCATTTATAAAATGACTTTCATCGGCCCAATGCCCTTTTTCAAATACCCCTGAAAATGTTTTTAATTCCGTTAAATTAAAATCATTGTATAGAATAGAAGTTAAGGTAGAAGAGTCGATACCACCACTTAAGCAAACACCAATAGGAACATCACTACGCAAGCGAAGCTGAACGGATTTTTGAAGTTCCTGACGGTAAGCCTCGGGGGTAGATGGGGTGGGGTAATGCAAGGAAGACTCCAGGTGATACCATCTTTTGATGTTTAATTTTCCATTTACCAATGTAAAGCAATGCCCATGCGGTAATTTAAAAATAGAATCAAAAAAAGTTTCATTAGATTGATCGCAACGATTGTGAGACAAGTATTCAAAAATAGACTTGTTATTGGGTTTTACATCTTGCAATAAAGGAAGAACCGCCTTAATCTCAGAAGCAAACCCGAATTTTTTGGAATTCAAATGATAATAAAAAGGTTTTATTCCAAACCGGTCGCGGGCACCAAAAACTGATTTTGTTTGTGTATCATAAATGACGAATGCAAAATCCCCGTTTAACTTATGAAGACAGCTTTCTCCCCAATGGATATAAGCAGCTAGTAAAACTTCTGTATCTGTTTTTGATTTGAATTGATAAAGTTGCTCGAGTTCTTTGCGTAATTCAAGGTAATTATAAATCTCGCCGTTGAAGATGATCATGAAACGTTCATCCGTACTAAACATCGGCTGGTGGCCAGCTGCAGATAAGTCAATGATGCTTAAACGAACATGTCCAAATCCAGCATTATCCTTGAAAAAAGTTCCTTCGTCATCCGGTCCACGATGCTTGATTTTGTCAAGCATTACTTTAATAGCTGAAGGATTTACTTTTTCTTCCGTTATATTTATTATTCCTGCAATACCACACATAATTACTGTTTCATTTATTAAGCGATCCAACGCTTAACAAGATTTTTAATGTTTTGAAAAACAAGTTCTAAAATCCAGCGAAATCTATCATTATTCCACCTTTGGGGATGTGTAGTGATCATTATTTGATCCGGTAGTTGATCTCCTTTTTTTACAATATCAAACGTTGTTGTAAAAGAAAGATTATGTGAAGATGAATGAGGCATTTTGTCTCTGACACTAACTTTGTGCCCGTCCCACATTCTACCGGTATCTGTTAAGTATAAGAGTTTTTTAAAATCGAGTTCAAAATAAGGTTCTCCGATTAGCCCATATTCTTTGTAGTCATATGTTTCCCATAATTTTCGATTATCCCATTTACTAACAGGACTCCCATGCATGCAAATGGTTTTAACCGGGTAATAGGTTCTGAAGTATTCTAAATTTTTTTCAAAAGATTTTATGGCTTTTTCTTTATCACCATGGGCATGTGCAAGGTCTTCATAATGGTAACCGATCTCGTGACCAAGCGCTGCAATTGCTTTAATAATTTGAGGCTTGTTGCTTTGCTTAACAATTCTGAAAAAATATGTTCCCTTGATTCCTAGCTTATTTTCTAAAATAGCTGTTTCTAAGGAGTTGTGCGCGAATAGATCTACATCGTGTCGTAAAATAACCCGTTTCCCTTCCGGCTTATTTCGTAGATAATCCTCAAACGTTACAAACGTATACCCGTTTTTTAAGAGGGTTGTCAGTAAAAGTTCGAGCGATGATAGCGTAAAATCTCTCATTTTTTAGACATGAATTAACATCAAAATATGTGGGGATTCATATTTATTTAAAATTTGACTCTATTTCAGGGTTCTTTTTAATATCAACGAAACTGGTGGGGAAATTTTCTACGAACCAAACTAAAAAACCAGTGACGTCTGTCTTATTATTAATTGTATTTCTCGACTTCTCTTTAAATTTTTCTTTGAACTGTGTATCCTTCATTATATCAACAGCTCTGTCAATCAAGCCATCACTCGTTCTGAATAATTCAATCAACCCTAATCGTACTTCTTCATCGAGTGTTCCGGCCTGTGCCGTACTAATGCAAAGTACTGGGGTGCCCACAAAAGCTGCTTCAGCTGCCATGGTCAAGCTTTCACTCACCAGTAAATTTGCTTCACTCAACACGGTATGCATCAATGCCGGATGAACCTTAAATGAGTACTGCATCAAATCATCCGGTAATTTTTCTTCAGAAGAGATAATCACTTTTGCATACTTTGATAACTCTTTTACTAGTGCATACTTATCCTCTAAAGATAACCCTTTTAATCCAATGTCGTGCGTTGCTTGCCAGGAAACAAAACGAAGAATAACAAATTTTCCCTGATCACCTGGATTTAGACTCTTTTGAAGGCCTTGTTCTTCTTGTTTAAACCGTTTGGGGTGAAGTCCGCCAAGTTCTAGAAACCCATCAAAGCGAATATGCTTTTTTCCAAAGTCTTTTTGAAAAACTTTTGGGGTTAAAATAACTTTTGTGAAGGGAACATACATCAGATGCTGGAACGCGTTGTGATCTGTATCATCAAGGGCAATATGTGGTTTCCGGAGCAACCAGGCAATGTGTGCTGCATACATGGAACCAGCACTAAAAAAGATATCTGGTTTTAATTTCAGCGCTTTTTTAAGGATGTACCAATCGCCTTGAAGTATATAAAGTATTTTTCCAATGAGGCCATTTTTTCCTTTACCTCTATTGAAATAGGGCATTTTATAAAAGTCCAGAAGCTTAAAAGCAACTTCTTTATCTCTTGCAACAATATATACCGTGTGCCCATTTTCCTGCATTTTCCAAATAAAATTTTTGAAATAATGCACGTGAGCAGGATGTCCTATATCAATTAATATTTTCAATGTCAGCGGTTTAATTTATTATCTCACATATTTATAAATTTTCATTCCAGCCACGCCTACTTTAAACAAAATAGGGTTGTGTATGAACTGATACCTTCCAAGGTTTAATAAAGCACCTCCGAATTTTAATTTATAATCTCTGACACTGTATTCTTTATTTGGTTTACCAGCCCCTGCAAAGTCATAGATTTTAACACCATTCTCTTTTGCGGTTAACATTCCATGCCAAGGAAGTAAATCGCTTGGGTGGTAACCGGAGTAATCTCTGTCGCCAGCAGCATACCAGTCGTATAAAAAATCTTTATAGATTAAATAAACTCTGCAGCCGATCATTTTTCCATCCAGAAAGGCTGCAATGAACCTTACTTTTTCTTTCATAAATTTTTCCGTGTTTGTAAACAACTCTGGAGACGGCGAAGGCAGACCAATTCGCTCATACGTATCTTTTATCAGTCGAAAAACATCTTTCAATTCTTCAGCTGTTCTCACATCTCTTACCGTTACATTTTTCTTAATGGCTCTTTTGATGTTAGACGCTCTTCCCCTGTGTAATGCTTTTTCAAGTGCTTCGGGAGTTTGCATAAGATCCATGTGAATGGTTAAATGATCTTCGTAGATAAATTTTTCTTTCTCAAGCGCAGGTCTTATGGCGCTGATGTCGTATAGATTTCTTATTTCCGAATAAATGGCACCGGCTTTTTTTGCAATGCGTTTATAGTTTGAGATCAACGCCTTTGTGTATTCAGGATTGTTATCGGTAACAAGCGGCCCACCGGTAATAATGGCTCTTTTTGAAAATTTGCCTTTTATACCTGCTTCTTTGATGGTACAGTATACAATTAATGCAAGGATTTTTTTATGAGCATCTTCCAATGCAACAACTCCAGCGGTACAATTCGGAGTCAATTTGTAAACATCATACATGCAGGAGGTTTGAAAAATATTCCCCTGAGGATGGTGATAGACAAAATCGTCCCATTTTTGTCTGTCCGGATTTTCATTAATGGTAAAGTTTGTTGCACTCATATTTTATTTTACTGTTAGCGTCTCTTTGAAAGAAAGTTGATGATCCGGATTTTTCTTCATCATCTCAAAGCTTTGCGGGTAGTTTTCCATGAACCAAACCATAAAAGCAGTGACATCAATTTTATCCTTGATGATTTCTCTTGATTTCTTTTTAAAATTTTCTTTATAGGCTGGATCTTTTACAATCTCCAGGCTTCGTTGAATGATACCATCACTGGTTCTGTACAACTCAATTAATCCCAATCTTACTTCTTCATCCAATGTGCCGGCAAGTGCAGTACTTATACATACCGAAGGCGTTCCAAGGAAAGCCGCTTCCGCAGCCATCGTTAAGCTTTCACTCACAATTAAGCAGGCACCGTTTAATACATCATGCATCAAAGCAGGATGCGTTTTGTAAGCATATTGTTTTAAATCATCTGGTAATGGCTCTTCTGATGAGATAATTACTTTTGCATAGGAGGATAACTTCTCTACCAATAAGTATTTATCTTCCAATGATAAGCCATGTAAACCGATATCATGGCTGGCTTGCCAGGAAACAAAACGAAGAATCACATATTTGTTATTAACCGCATCTTTTAAAATGGATTCTGTATTTTCCGGTTTGGCTTTAAATCGATTGGGATGAAGCGCACACAATTCCATGAACCCATCAAAGCGAACTTGTTTCTTCTTAAAATCTTTTTGAAAAACAATTGGTGTCAATACCGTTTGTGTAAATGGCATAGAGATAAAATGCTCGAAAAACGAATGGTCCGTATCATCAAATGCAATGTGCGGTTTTCGCATGATCCAGGCCACGTGCGAGGCATAAGGAGAGCCAAAGCTTAAAAATAAATCTGGTTTAACAGAACGTGCATATTTCAATAAGCGTAAATCACCTTCTAAAATATAAAGTAATTTTCCGCTTAATCCTTTTCTGCCCTTACCTCTGTTAAAATATGGTATTTTGTAATAATCCAGCAGATCAAGTGTGACCTCTTTGTCTCTTGCAGAAATGTAAATAGAGTGCCCTTTCTCCTGCATGATCCAAATGAAGTTTTTGAAATAATGCACGTGCGCGGGGTGTCCGATATCAATCAATATTTTCATAGACTAGTTTGAAAAGATTTTTTGTAAATCCTCTTTTGAAGGATAATTGATTAATACAGCTTTTCTAGGGCCATGATAAATAAACATACTTCCGGCAGATACGGCAGAAGCATATGCGTTGATGCCTTCGGCCAGGTGCTGGTAGTTTCCGGCACCGCCACAAGCAATAACAGGAATACTTACTGCTTCGCTTACCTTTTTTGTAAGATTTAAATCATAGCCTTCCATTGTCCCATCTCTATCAATAGAGTTAATGATCAACTCACCGGCTCCTTTTTCTTCCATTAATTTTGCAAAATCAACAGCACTATAACCGGTAGATTTGGTGCCACCCAACGTATAGGTTCCTTCTTTCCCAAACAGATTCTTTTTCACATCAATGGAAACAACTATGGTTGAACTTCCAAACTCCATTGATGCCTGCTTAATAAATTCTGGATTTTCAGCAGCATAAGAATTGATGATCACCTTTTCAGCGCCAGCATTCAATATTTGTTTAATATCACTTATTGTTTTAATGCCACCACCTACAGAGAAGGGCATGTTGCATTCATCACCGACCTTTTGAACAAATGACAACTGAATGGTACGTTGTTCTTTACTTGCCAAGATGTCAAGAAAAACAAGCTCATCTGCTCTCAGGTCATTAAATAATTTAACAGCATTAATCGGATCGCCTATATAGTTATAGTTTTTAAACTTCACCGATTTAACCAGCCCTAGGTTTTTTAATAATAATACGGGGATTACCCTTGGTCGAAACATGTGTTAAAGTTTAACAAAATTTTCAAATAATTGAATTCCTGCATCCTGACTTTTTTCAGGATGAAATTGAGTTCCGAAAATATTTCCATGTTCTATACAAGAAACAAAATCATAGGCATAATTCGAATTACCAAGCGCTACATTCTTATCATTGCATTTCAAATGATAGCTATGCACAAAATAAAATAATTCAGAAGGATCCACATTTTTAAATAAGAGGCTGTTTTTTATGACTGAAACAGAATTCCATCCAATATGCGGAACTTTAAATTTTGTTTGTTGCTCTTTTGGAATGATAAACTTAACAGTCTCTGCATCTATCCATCCAAGCCCGTCGCAATCGCCTTCTTCACTATGTTTGGTAAAGAGTTGAACACCTAAACAAATTCCAAATACAGGAATTTTTTCTGTCAGAACACGGCGATTTAATAAATCAATCAACCCATATTCTTTAAGTTTGTTCATTCCATTTCTAAAATGTCCTACACCCGGTAAAATAATTTTATCGGCTTTAGAGATAACCGATGGATCGGAACTTATTTCCGCTGCAATGCCTATCCGTTTTAGTTTATTGTAAACGGATCTTAAATTTCCTACACCATAATCAACAATTACAATCATTTAGTTACTCGCGTATTTAAGATATAATATATGTGGTAGCAGCTTTAATTTCGTCGCAATTTTTATCGGGAACTTCATTGCTTTTATTAAAGGCAAATAATTTGGATAATCATCATGCGTTTTATTCGGACTGTTCATGATTTTATCAAATTCCTCTTTTGTTAATCCCAATTTGTTGATTGTATATTCAACAACAGTTGGGTCATATTGATAATGTGAACTATTAATTTCTCTTAAAGCATCTTCGCGTGTAATTTGTCCGGAACGAACCAATGCACTTAGTTCAGTTTTACGTTTATCAATATTGAATTTTTTTGGTAAGTAATACGATTGAAAAAATTTTGTGTACACATTTTCATGATGATGACCACCATAATATTCCCAGTCTAGTTTCTCTGTCAATACTTTATCCACTTCTTTTTTATTGTAATCCATGTATTCTAATACACGTACATCTTTAATACGTTTTGCAAATGCATAGTACAACAACCTAGGTAATGTTAAGACAGGGAAACTTTTAATCTTTTTAATTTT
>DASRRA010000328.1:0-6782 GCA_035696085.1 Bacteroidia bacterium
TTGTTCAATACTCACTACCCGGTTGCCCTTATTCTTGCGGAAATACATATTGATTTCATTAAAAGCAATACGAAACAACCAGGCCGAAAAAGGCAAGCCTTTGAACTCATACTTTTTAATATTCACCATTGCTTTTAAAAACACGTGGGAGGTAATATCGGCAGCTAATTCTTCATCATCGGTTCTGCGGTGCACAAATACATAAATGGACTTGAAATATTTTTCATACAACACATTAAAGCGCCCAGGATTTTCCTTTGCAGCATTAATTTGTTGCAGTTCCAACTGGAGATCTTTATCAGATTTGTGATGCTGATTCACGCGTGTTAATTTGTATCATAATGCAGAAGTATGGAAAAGATACAGAATTTTATAAAGATGACAAATTTCCCAATTTCAGCACCTGATACGGAGCTTTAATTTTTATTTTTTGTTAAACCTTGCCTTACTTGTTTTAAGAGGAACTGGCTTATTTCAGTCAATAAAATTAACCCATCCGGTAGATTCAAAAAAGCCGGACGTTAAAGCGTTTTCCCGATTTAAAAACCCTAAAATACGCCTTCAAACTACTCATTATAAAGGGGATAATTACTACTTTTGCTGCTCATAAAAAACAAACATTCTCTCTGAAAAACTAAACACATGTTAAAAAAATTACTACTTTTTTCGTTTTGTATTTCCGCGACCATGGCTGTTGCACAAGATACATTTTCTATTGTTGCCGTTGACTCCGTAACCGGTGAAGTTGGTGGCGCAGGCGCTTCCTGCGTGGATATGTTTACCACAGGTTTGGCCAACGACTTTTTAAGTGAGCTTTTCCCCGGGGTTGGTGCCATTAATACACAAGCTGCTTATGATGCCACGAACCAGGCAAATGCCCGAAAACGCATGAATGCAGGCGATACCCCAGCTCAGATCATTTCGTACATAACCACAAATGATGTAAATGGAAATCCTTCCCAACGTCAATATGGTGTAATTCGCTTAATCAACGGATCTCCTAAATCTGCCGGATATACTGGCGCAAGCTGCCCTGCTGCGAAAAAACACATTGCGGGTATTACCTATTGTATCCAGGGAAATACGTTACTCGGTACCAAAGTCATTGATTCCATGGAAGCCCGCTTTAAAAGAGAACAGGGTGATTTGGCCTGCAAACTAATGGCTGCCCTGCAAGGCGCTAATATGGTAGGTGCCGATAACCGTTGCTCCTCCAATGGTACTTCTTCTCTTTTTGCTTTTTTGAAGGTGATGAAGAAAACGGATACGTTTGGTAATCCGTCCTTTTTGATATCTGTGAGGACGCACGACAATGCAGGTATTGAACCCATTGATTCCCTGCAAAAAGTGTTTGATAAGAAACACGGCTTTTGCAAGATTATTACAAGCATTGAGGATCTGGAGAATACCGCCATTGTTCAGGCTTACCCTAACCCGGTTGATAGACTCCTGACCATTCGTGCCAACCAATCAAATGAATTGGAAACAACCTTCCTCATCACCGATGCACTCGGCAGAAAAATGGCAGAAGGAAAAGTGAGAACACAGGTTGTAATCAATATGGAAGCCTGGGGTGCAGGCATTTACTTTTTAGAAACTTGCAACGGAAGCTACCGAAGCAAGCAAAAAATTATCAGACAATAACAGCTAAATACAAAGCAATCTTTTATTTAATACGGACCTGATAACACTATTGGGTCCGCTTTGTTTTAAGCAAACAACTGTTATATTTGTGTGTAATTAAATTCCTACCCTATGCTTAATCCCCAAAACTGGGTTTCCAACTATGGCGACTATTTGTATTCAATCGCAATGATGAAAACAAGTAACACCACAGTTGCGGAAGATCTGGTACAGGATACATTCCTTTCGGCAATTAAAGCAGCAGACGGATTCAAAGGGGACAGCTCGGAAAAAACATGGCTGGTTAAAATTCTGAATAATAAGATCATTGATTATTACCGCAAAAAGGATGTACTTAAAGGAACAACGGATTATCTGGACAGCACCGAGGCGAGCTTTGACGACCATTATTTTGAGGCCAACAGCCATTCCGAGGCTTATTGGAAAAAGGACGCCATGCCCGATCATTGGAAGTCCGATGCTGACTCCAGTTTAAATCAGGCGGAATTCAATAAAGTGCTTGAGTTTTGTATGCAAAAGCTCCCCTCCAAGCTTTTACCCGTGTTTGTACTGAAATACATCGATGATGAAGATGCTGATAAAATTTGTAAGGAATTGGATATTTCATCGTCTAATTACTGGGTGATTATACACAGGGCCAAGCTTTTGATGAGGGCCTGTTTGGAAAAAAACTGGCTTTTGAATGGAGGGAAGCTGGCATGAAGACAATTTACAAAATATCATTAACCTGTAAAGAGGCTACATCAGCGTCTTCCAGGTTGGAGGAAGGAAAGCTATCCTGGTCGTTACGCTTACGGCTTCTTTTACATTACCTGAGTTGTCCTCCATGCAGGCGTTTTATGAATCAATGCAAACTTATTTTAAAGGGAATACGTTCATACCGAAAAGCAGCTGCCGATAAGCCCTTGCATCAGCTTTCCCCTGAAATGAAAGAAAGTCTTCAGGAGAAGATTAATAAATTAAAGAAGTAAAATGTTTTAACATTTTTTTAGTTTTTAAATTGTAAGGCCTAGCATTAGCAGCCGTCTATTCCTGTAGAAACAAAACATGAACGACATGAAAAAACTAAGCCTTGGATTCGCACAAATAAGTTTAGTACTTATTGCAATCTCCTTTTCAGCCTGCGGGCAAATTACTAATACAAAAACAGAAGCTATGAATACAACAGAAAAACCAACCGTAGTTAAAACAGATGACGAATGGAAAAAACAATTGTCAGAAGATCAATATTATGTTTTGCGTCAGAAAGGAACAGAAGCACCGTATACCGGAAAGCTATTATTAAATAAAGAAAAAGGAGTTTATAAATGTGCTGCTTGTGGAAATGAACTTTTTACTGATGAAATGAAGTTTGATTCACATTGTGGCTGGCCAAGCTTCGACAAAGAAATTGCCGGTGGGAAAATAAAGACACAAGTAGATAAATCCCATGGTATGATACGCACGGAAATTATGTGCGCGCGTTGTGGTGGGCACTTAGGGCATTTATTTAACGATGGCCCAACAGAAACTGGTCAACGCTATTGTGTAAACTCGCTTTCGCTTGAATTTGTTAATGCAAAAGATTTGAAATCTCCTGCAGCACCTGTTCAAACAAACATTGATACAGTAACTCTCGGTGGAGGCTGCTTCTGGTGCGTGGAAGCGGTGTATGAGATGTTGGATGGTGTTATCAGCGTGGAATCCGGGTTTTCAGGAGGCACGGTTAAGAACCCATCTTACAAAGAAGTATGCAACGGAACAACCGGTCATGCAGAAGTAGTGCAGATTACCTACGACAAAACGAAAACCTCCTTAGATGAAATATTAAAAGTATTCTTTACTGTTCATGATCCAACCACCTTGAACAGACAAGGCGGAGATGTAGGCACACAATACCGTTCCGTCATATTTTACAGGGATGAAGAACAGCAAAAAGCAGCTATGAGTATTGTGGATGAATTAAATAAAGCAAAAGTATACCCGAATCCGGTTGTAACGCAAGTGGCAAAATTTGACAAGTTCTATAAAGCGGAAAATTATCATCAAAATTATTATAACCTTAATCAATCGGAACCGTATTGTAAGATGGTTATTCAACCTAAAGTTGAAAAGTTCGAAAAATTATTCAAAGACAGGTTGAAAAAGTGATGATTGTCTCACCTTTTAAAACTTCTTGTCATGAAAATAGCGCTACTATTACTTGCTGTAGCCATCGGCTCTGCAGCATGCAGAAAAGAAAGAAATCTCGGCCCTAAAGAGGATATAGAAGTTCAGGTTTCTGATACGATACCAGTCTTAAAATACGCAGGAACATTTAGTAGCGGCCCTTATGGCAAAGTATTAGGCGAAGGGAGAATATATAAACAGAACAATAAATATTTTTTATTGCTTACAAATTTTAAATCCTCTAATGGATCCGGGTTGCATGTTTATTTATCAAAAGAAAAAACACCTGTAAATTATTACGATGTTGGATCTCTTAAATCATTTAATGAACCTCAACGATATGAGATTGAAGCAGACCTTGATAATATGCCCTATGGATACATTTGTGTACATTGTGTAGATCAGAATCACCTGTTTGGCTGGGCCAAACTGTAAGTTTTTTCATGATTGTTTTATTTTGTTTTCTAAAGTTTAAGCTGCTCTTACGGAGCAGCTTTTTTATTTTTAGAATATTAAAGCTGCATTATTTTTGAATGTGATTTTTCTAAAAATAAAAAAACTATGAAAACAGAAAATACAGCAATTGAAAGCAAACCAAAAGAAGTAGTGCTTTCTTTAATCAATGCTATCAATAGCGAAGATTTTAAAACTGCCAGGACGTTTGTTACACCAGATATGAAATTTAGCGGAGTACTCGGTTCACGTGATGGAGCTGATGCTTATTTTAAAGATATGGAACAAATGAAATTAAAATACGATGTTAAAAAAATATTTGCCGATGATAACGATGCATCCGTATTTTATGATTTGCAAATGGGTGGTCAAAAAGTTTTTTGCAGCGCTTGGTATCACTTAAAGGATGGAAAAGTGAGTTCTTTAAAAGTAGTATTTGATCCTCGGCCAGTTTTAGATGATCGTTCCAAAAAAAATTAACCTTTTCTTTTCAGCAGTATTCGCTCCGCATGTTTTGCAATGATCGCTTGATAAAAGTTCTTTAGTGTTTCATATTCATCTGCAGTAAAATAATATTCATTTAACGTAATCCTGCTTGAAATTTTAATAACATGATCCGTAGTTGTAATAAAATACGTGAATTTACCCATATTATCTGGTAAATTAATGGTAGCTGATTTTGGTAATTCCACAATATCAAAATCTGCTGGCAGTTGTATCTCTGCAATAAACATTTTATCTTTTCCATAGGCAAGATCTATGGGATAAATTCTATAATCTTCATTAAATGGATTTAGGGTTTCCCTCTCACTAAACATGGGGCTAAACTGAATAGTTTTATCTTTTTCAAATAAACTGAAATTGAAATTATAAGAGATCGTAAATGGTTCATTGATCTCACTCCTATTTTCCAGTACAACATCTTTTACCAACCAGCTGTCTTCTTCTCTTTCAATAGCGCTGATAAAATTTCTGTCCCCTTCCTTTAACAACAGCTCTCGCGCGTCGTGCGCGTTGTAACCTGATTTAGAAATTTTTGTCATCCCTTCTACATCTCCGTTTGTATTGATTGCAACACGCATCATTTCCATTTGTGCATCTTTCTCAATAGGCGTTATCGGTATTGGTCTTGATCCTTTATTTGCCAATAAAATTGCTTGTTCATTCAAACAACGCAAAGGCAGCATCCCAGGTTTCGTCAAAGGGTCAGTTGCATCCATGAGTATATATTTCCCTCTTAAATTAACCGTCGCAATTGTGTAATTAAACTGATCCAGCAAAGGATAATCTGTTTCAATTTTACCATTACCCCTCGTACTCAGTATGACAGGATACGCCTGTAAATCCAATTGTTGAAGCAACGAAACCAGAATAAGATTTATTTCTGTCGCACTTGCTTCCCGCTTTATAAATACTTCTTTAGGGTCATCGGTTTCATGTAATGACATTTCTCCATTCCAATGGATTCTTTTTGAAACATATTCAAAGGCGCGTTTTATCCGTTCCATGGTATCTTTTACAGGTTGAATAGCTTGAACCGCGTCGCCTAATAATCCGTCCTTTCTAAATTTTTCACCAAACTCGCCGCTTCCTTTCATAAGTAAATAGGCCTGATCCCAGTTTTCGGTATACGTAATTTTCGGTAAAATATAAATGATGTAGCGATTTGTATTGGGGAATTCAATATTTGCCAATTCGTAATTAACTTTAGGAATATAATCGTTTCTGGAATTCAAATACGGTTCATCTTGAAAGGATGGCATATCCTTCACCGTAAAAATATTCACAGCTGTTCTACGCGTATCTATGAAGACACCATACTTCCATTGTTCTTCGCCCTGTATATGTTGAATTGGAATAGCGCCTGTTTTTCCAATACGATAATTAAAGCGGACCGGGATAGATGTTCTGTACTCACTCCACATAACCGGAAGGTCATGCTGGAAAACCCACTCCTTCGGGTTGTATTGTTTGGTAGTTATATATTTTTCAACGGTATACCTTATATCAAATACAGATCCTTCTTTCACATCCGGCATGTCAATCACTTTCTGATATTCGATTTCACCTAGTTTTATTTCCTTAATCCGTTCCGGTATTAATATAGTTTTGGAAATCCGTTCCTTCACAAGATTATATGTACAACCTTCTATATTTTTTATAATTTCATTTTCATTTGTGCCTCCCTGTTCGAATGTAATTGTGAATGTAGCTTTCGGGAGTCCTCGTTTGTCGAAGATCTTGTATCGAAAATGATAGTGATGAATAAGGATTAAATTATAAGTTGGGTCTACCCCTAATTCAACTTCGCCTTTTTCGTAAAGAATCATGGCGGCAGCACCGGGATCAATCTTACAGACTGTATTGGTTAATTCTTCCATTTTGGGTTTTCCAAATGTACACGAACCACTTTCTTGCGCCAATAAAAAAGAGGGAAGAAAAATGAAGGTCAACAGCACTGGTATAAATCGCGTCATTTATTATAAATTGTTCTTTTAAAATTACTCTGGGTTAAACAGGTTGCGCCTGTTTACTTT
>DASRRA010000329.1:0-1834 GCA_035696085.1 Bacteroidia bacterium
GCAGTCACTGATCCTGAATTCAAATATCGTCAGCGTTATGCTGATCTTATAATTAATCCGGAAGTAAAAGAAGTATTTACTAAAAGAACAAAACTGGTAAATGCTATACGTCAGTTTTTAAATGAACGTGGCGCCCTGGAAGTTGATACTCCTGTTTTGCAAAGCATACCCGGTGGTGCAGCAGCAAGACCGTTTTCGACACATCATAACGCATTAGATATTCCGATGTATTTGCGTATTGCCAATGAACTTTATCTGAAAAGATTGATCGTTGGCGGATTTGATTGGGTGTATGAATTCAGTCGCAACTTTCGCAATGAAGGGATGGACCGAACACATAATCCAGAATTTACCGTACTTGAATTTTATGTTGCCTATAAAGATTATGTGTGGATGATGGAAACAACGGAACAACTTCTTGAAAAAGCAGCCATTGCTGTTAATGGAACTACCATATCTGTTGTAGATGGCAAGGAAATCGATTTTAAAGCACCTTATCGCCGTGTGACGATGACTGATGCAATTAAAGAGCATACTGGTTTTGATATTACCAATATGAGTGAAGAACATTTACGCAGCGTTTGCAAACAATTGCATGTTCATGTTGATAAAACAATGGGTAAAGGAAAGCTGATCGATGAGATTTTCAGTGAGAAATGTGAAAAGCATTTTGTGCAGCCAACTTTTATTATTGATTATCCAAAAGAAATGAGTCCGCTCACAAAAAAACACAGGAGTAAAGAAGGATTTGTTGAGAGGTTTGAACTAATGGTAAATGGAAAAGAAATCGCTAATGCTTACAGTGAATTAAATGATCCTATCGATCAACGGGACCGGTTTGAAGATCAAACCAAGTTGATGGAACGTGGTGATGACGAAGCGATGTATATCGATTATGATTTTTTGAGAGCTCTTGAATATGGCATGCCGCCAACAGCGGGTATTGGTTTTGGAATAGACCGTATCTGTATGTTGTTATTGAATCAGCCGTCCATACAGGATGTGCTTTTATTCCCAATGATGCGGCCGGAAAAGAAAGATGACGAGTAAAATGCACAGTTTATCCAGACTGCTGTTAAACATTAATTTTTGAAACTTATTTTTCTGTAGCTTACACAGTCGCAACCAAAACTAAGGCTCATCACTATACACATGAGAGAAGACAACCCGGCAATTTTTGGCCGGGTTATTTTTAATCAACATACAGATCTCTGTACAAATTGGCACCAGGCACTACACTGTAATGGGAAAGATCTGTTATACCTTCTTTTGCCATCACATCTTCATCAATAAAACAATTACCAGTACAATCTGCTGATGGTTTATTTAAAATATAAAATGCAGCATCAGCAAGTATATCTGTTGTGCGGCTCATTTTGGCCAAGACTTCTCCGCCTAATAAATTTCTTACTGCAGCCGTATCAATTGTTGTCCGTGGCCAAAGTGCATTAGAGGCAATGCGATATTGTTTTAATTCAGCCGCCCAACCAATTGCCATCATACTCATACCGAATTTGGTTATGGTATAAGCAACGTGACCCGCAAGCCATTTGGGATCTAAATTTATTGGAGGTGACAATGTAAGTATATGTGCATTGGCTGATTTTTTTAAATGAGGTATGCAAGCCTTTGTTACAAAAAAAGTTCCTCTCACATTTATGTCATGCATCAGATCAAACCGTTTTGGTTCTGTCTGTTCTGTTGGTGTAAGAGAGATCGCAGATGCATTATTAACAACGATATCAATTCCGCCGAACTGAGCAACGGCTTTATCGATCGCATCCTGTATCTGATCTTCAAAACGAATGTCACATTGCACAGCCAATGCTTTACC
>DASRRA010000330.1:0-1703 GCA_035696085.1 Bacteroidia bacterium
TAGATTTGGTATGGCTAATCAGGCATACTCATTTGATGGAGTAAGCAGTTACTTGAATATGGGTAACCCGACTGCCCTTCAGATAAACAATAAAATAACGGTCTCTGTTTGGATAAATGGTAATGTTTTCAACGATGCGAACAGTGGAGTTTTTCATCCCATTTTATCTAAGCAAAGCGCTAATACGGCTATACCGAAGGGGTATCAGCTAGCTCAATCATTCTATAGCGCCTTTTCTATTTGCAGCGAATATGCTTGCGGTGCAACAAGTCCTAACGGCCAATACCATAGCTTCCAAAATCCTGGATCAGCATTAACAGTAAATAATTGGTTTCACTTAGTACTTACGATTGATGATAAAGTGCTGACTTTTTATCAAAATGGAGTTAACGTAGGTCTTAATGTTACGTCACAATTTCAAGAAAATATTTTGGCAGATGGAAGTTTGGGTGACCTGTTGATTGGAGCAACCACTATATTATCTGCTACCCCTAATCGATTCTTCAATGGTATTATCGATGATGTGATAATCTACAACCGCGCTTTATCCGCCACTGAAGTCAATCAACTTTATCAGCAGACTATTACAAAATATTGATTACTCCATAATTACGACTAAAAAGCTAATTTAATTCTCCGCAGAGTCTCCGTTTCGGGACTCTGCGGCAACCATGGACTTCTTTTAGAGACTCTGCTAAGGAAACAAAACAAAATATTATGACGACCGGTATTTGTTGTACCCGGTGAGGAGGGAGTTGTAAAATAATAATGAAATATAAGCCATATTGCTTATAGCCAAACGTTGTATGCCATTTTAACCAAAAACTCACTACCAATATGAATAGACTTAATAAGATTTTTTTGACAGGGATTATTCTAATCTTTACAACTGTTATTTCCTCTGGACAAAGAGGAAAACTAAATACGGGCTTAGTTCACACAATTGACAGTTTATTTAAAGCTGACCAAGATTGCGCAACCATAAAACCTGCCGACAGTGCGGCAGCAAAATATCAAAGAGTAATTAGGTCAAATTTCCCCTTAATAAAATCTATACTTGATAAATATGGTTACCCAGGCTATGACATAGTAGGTAAGGAAGGTTCAGGGAATTATTTTTTGCTTGTGCAACACAGCGACTTTAATGTTGGCTTTCAAAAAAGAGTTTTAAAACTCATGAAAAAACAAGTAGTAAAGAAAAATGCTTCAGGCTCAAGCTATGCTTTTTTAGTTGATAGAGTAGAACTAAATAGTGGTCAGCTACAGGTATATGGGACACAGGTACTAATGGGCAGAAGTGGAACTAAACTTAGACCTTGTATTGACACCCTCAATTTAGACAAAAGACGAAAAACTGTTGGACTAATGCCCATAAAAGAATATTTACAAAAATGTGATGAGGCATTTAAAGAAATGAATCCAACAGAAATAAAGAAAAAGGAATAGAAAACAAACGACATGCAACAACATGTTTATGCCAGCTTCGGGTCAAAACGTTGGGCCATTTGCTTTTGGACAATTTTCAATACACTAAAACATATGAGACTGATTTTATTATTGATATTACTGATTAACACCACGGTTCACGGACAGATAAAGTATTTTAGCATTGACAAACTGGACAGTTTAGATTTCAAAC
This sequence comes from Bacteroidia bacterium, assembly GCA_035696085.1. Classification (GTDB taxonomy): domain Bacteria; phylum Bacteroidota; class Bacteroidia; order 2-12-FULL-35-15; family 2-12-FULL-35-15; genus 2-12-FULL-35-15. The sequence goes on from DASRRA010000330.1 coordinate 1,640, forward strand.
AGTTCATCGCCAACAAAAAGGTAATTGTTTTCGGAGAGATGCATGGAACGACAGAGGTTCCTCT
>DASRRA010000331.1:0-1733 GCA_035696085.1 Bacteroidia bacterium
GTTATCAATTAATGAATTTATGAATTTTGAAATATACAGGTCGTTACAGGAAAAACTAGAGGAAACAGGTACCTTAACTTTTAAGGAGTTAAAGGAAATTTTGGATGCATTTCAAATAGCCTCCGGGCAAGGTTTTGCTATCGCGAAAACAAAAGCGATTTTGGATTATCTAAAAAAAGGAAATGCGCTGACTATTGAAAACTTTAATAATTCTGGTGCAACTCAAACAATACAAACAAAGGAAGAACTTGCTTCGATCTACAAGAACCTAGATGAGTACGTCGACCTTAAAAACGACAAAGATTTTAAAGATTATTTTTAAGTTTAGCTTCCAATTTTGGTATTGCATGTTTTATTCGCCCCGTCCAAAAATCATCTACTATCCCTTTGTCCTTTAAATGGAATACATCAACAGCTTCTAACGCCTTGCGGGCAATTTGAAGAACGGTATCATAGAATTCATCTTTCGTGAGAATTGTGTTGGTGTCCATTATAAAAACATTGACAAGTCCCTTCGGCACTAAAATTTTTTCTCCTTCTGTCACAGGTCCGAAATGGTAACCGGAATATTCTTCCTGCAATCCTTTTTCGTTTATTGCATCTTCTAAAAACGAGGGGATATCCTTAATTTTTACTGATGAAAGAACACCGATACCTTCGTTATTAAAATCAATCTCATCGCCATTGGCGTAACGCATATCAAATAGAACTGAATGCTTATCCACATGAGCGGAATTAAGTGAAATTAAATAGTTTGCCATTGTTTTCTAATTTTCGATCCACCAGGTTCTTGGTATTCTTTCACCGTTTACCACTTCAAAATATCCAACAATTGTTCTTCCATTTGCAGTTCCGGTGAACATTCTATTACCAATAGTAAACCCATTTGTATCCATTGCATTTTTAAACGCTTTTGCGCCGAGGTCAATCATTGTTGCGTCAGAAATAATTGCAGGATCATAAACCGTTTTTATAAAATATAAATCTTGCCCATCCTTCTGAATAAATGTTTTTAAGGTGTTTAATTTTGCATCTTGCGCATATATTAAATATTTGTAGGTTGTAACCCCAGGAACACCGGTTAATGGTTTTTCACTCGTTATCAATACTCTTTGCCCGGGCAGTGCTGTCTTCTTAAATTCAATCATATTATGCCCACCACTTACACCGGCTCCCGAAACTTTTTCAACCACCTTTACATGAGTTTTAAAAGCATTTTCAACTGTTGCAATTTCTAATCTTGCTCCATCTTTTATATAAGGCTTTTTCAACCAAAATAAAATATTCCCCCACTCTTCATCCGTAACGTTTATCGGCTTATATTTTTTTGTTGCAAGATAATCCAATTCCTGCGCATACGCTCCACTTAAATTACCTGACGCATCCAGCAGTTGTTCTGCTTTTTGAGGGATCGTTGCCAGGTAAATATCATCGCCTCTCTGAATGGCCGCATCTAACCATGGTTTATTATACGCGTTCCACCAGGTTGCCACCTCATAATACTGGTCGGGCTTATTCAGCATATTGATTCCACCCTTCACTTCGCCGAGCCCTACATTCTTATAACTTCCTAATTCATTGAAAAGACCTTGAATATCTGGCCTGAAACGCCCAAGGATTGTACTTACCTTCGATGTATTTGTCGTAACCGCTTTACCGGCAATGACTAGTTGCCTGGACACATTTCCAGACAATACTTCCAGCTTGATGGCATGCCCTGCTAAAAATTCAGA
>DASRRA010000332.1:0-1762 GCA_035696085.1 Bacteroidia bacterium
AATCAAAATTCATTAACCATTAACCGTAGGGTGCTGGATAGCCTTTTTGACCAGCATGGAACTATCCGCATGGTTGCCAATGCACATAATTTTAAAGTTGGAGCAGATTTTTTTATCGATAAGAAAAATACATTAGGTGTAATTGTAAATGGCACATTCGCAGACCCAAGAATTAGTAATTACAGTCATACAGATATTTCCAACACAACTACCACTACAGTTGACCGTATTTTAATAGCTGATAACAGCAATATACTTCAGCGACATAATACAAATGTAAATCTCAACTATAGTTATAACGACCCAAAAGGAACAAGCCTCATCGTAAATGCAGATCATGGTTTTTATAAAATGGGTAGTGACCAGTACCAGCCAAATTATTATTATGACCCTTCAGGACAAATGCTATTGAGCAGTACCATTTATCACATGCTTGCTCCTGCAGAGATCAATATTAATTCGATCAAAGCAGACTATGAAAGGAATTTCATGAAAGGAAAATTAGGCTTTGGTGCAAAAACTGCTTTTGTAAAAACTGATAATAATTTTCAGCGCTATAATGTGATCGGTTCGGATGAAGAACTCGACAAAGATCGCAGCAATCATTTTGTATATAAAGAAAACATCAATGCCGGTTATATAAATTATAACCGGCAATACAAAAAATTCATGTTCCAGGCAGGGTTACGTTTGGAGAATACAGTTTCGGAAGGTGTATCAAATGGATCAAAATTCAACGGAACTGAATACGCTCCCAGCACTTCTTCGTTCAAAAGAACTTATACAGACCTGTTTCCCAGTGCCGCTATTACATTCAATAAAAACCCAATGAAGCAATGGAGCATGACGTACAGCCGCCGTATCGATCGTCCCGCTTACCAGGATCTGAATCCTTTCGAATTCAAGCTGGATGAATATACTTTCCAGAAAGGAAATATCAATCTTCGTCCTCAATACACAAATAGTTTCGGGATCACGCATACTTATAAATACAAACTGAATATAAATCTTAACTATAGCCATGTAACAGACATGTTCACACAACTGATAGATACAGCTGAAAAATCAAAGGCTTTCATTTCAAAGAAAAACCTGGCAACGCAGGATATCGCAAGCCTTACTGCCAGTTATCCTTTCCAGTATAAATCCTATAGTTTGTTCACAAACATCAGCACCAATTATTCCATATACCATGCTGACTTTGGTGAAGGACGGAAAGTTGATCTCGATGCATTCGGTTTTAATTTCTTTGCGCAGAACAGCTTGAAGTTTGCAAAAACATGGACTGCTGAATTAAGTGGCTTCTATAATGCTCCGACTATCTACCAGGGAAGTTTTAAAGGAAGATCACTATACAGTATTGATGCAGGTTTACAAAAACAGGTAATGAAGGGAAAAGCTACCCTCAAAGCATCAGTAAGTGATCTATTCCATACTATGAGATTCAGAGCTACTTCAGATTTTGCCGGTCAGTCTACAAAGTTCACTTCCCGTTGGGAAAGCCAGCAGTTCAAATTAAATTTCAATTTCCGGTTTGGAAATAATGGAGTAAAACCAGCAAGGCAACGTTCGGGTGGCGCAGACGATGAATTAAAACGAGTACAACAGAGCAATGGAGTAGGAATAGGAAATAATTAATGACAAGGATAGCCATGGGAAATTGGGAATACCTGCATTGAGCCAGGTTTTCCAATTTCCCTTTTATATAAGGGCAGGAAGATTATATGTGTCAAGTCAAATTTTGATTTTATATATTCACATT
>DASRRA010000333.1:0-13906 GCA_035696085.1 Bacteroidia bacterium
ACAAATGTGAAGTCCTTTGGATAAAAGAAAAACAACACATGTTTCTTTCCAATATATTGTTCAAGAGAAAAATCAGGTACAATTTCTCCTCCGTTGATTACAGCTTGTGCTTTAAATAAAGGCGCTTTTTTTCCTACTAATGACATGATATGTATTTTTATAAGTTAAACTACTATAATTTATGGGTGCAAATTTACAAAAATTACAGATTCGATTTGGAGTTTGGCGCTGTTTTATAAGTGTTTTCGCAAAAATTGGCTACTTATGCGGGTTAGAACCGATGTATTCTGAGAGCAGGGTTCACTTAAGTTAAGATTTGTTAGCTTGTTTGATTTTGTGATAACCGCTCCAACGCAGGTTCCTATACTAGTTATTAGATACATCCGCTCCCACTGCGTGGGCCGAAGCTTCAGCGTAGGCCCACAATCGCGATTCCCGCACCCAGTAATATGACGAGGAACTTCAGCAGGTTAAACCGATGGTTTTCGGAAGATTCAAACAGAATCGTGGTAGAAATATGAAGAAAAATACCAACCACAACCGCCATGATACGGTCGAAATACACCGAAAAATCACCCAGGATATTGCTGCCAATAGCATAGCTCGTCAATGCTCCGAGTGGCGTAATGATGGCAAAAACCAATAGCCAAATAATGGCTTTTTGCTTACTGACATGGGATTGTAGCAGCATCGTCATTAAGGCAATGGCAATAGGAATGTTGTGTAGCACAATTCCGGTAAGTAATGATCGATGTGCCGCAGTTTCCAAATCAGCCAATGGCATACCCTCCAGAAAAGAATGGATGGACAAGCCAAGGATCATCGCAAATGGAAATACATTCTTTCCGGGTTCTTCATGATGAATATGAATGTGGCCGTGTTCAATTCCTTCAGAGAAAAACTCTAGTAAAATCTGGGCAAAAAAACCAACTAAAATATAAATTCCGATATTTTCTGTTTTAGACTGATAAAGTTCAGGTATGAGGTGCAATACGCTAATGGCAAATAAAAAGGAACCGCTAAATGACAAAAAAAGTTTTAATGATTTGCTGCTGATCCGAAGAAACAATACACTGAGCCCGCTCACAAGAACAGATAAAAAAAGCAGTAAGTACATCAGGTAATTCATAACAAATGGTCGGTTGAGTGTACGTAATTTAAAATCAAACTTTTTGTGCGATAATGATCAGCCGTTCCGAAGCATTAGCATCGAACGGTTGAAGCTGGTAATTGCCAAACAAATTTACAACTTTAAGATGTGCGGCGGATAAGTACTTTTCAAAGTCAGCCAATCGCAGCATTTTTACTTTTTCCTGATAATCAAAAACATTTCCTTTGTCAGAAAAATGAATATGCTTTACAATAAAGTTATTTTCAACACGCTTGGTAATTTGAAATTGTATGTTGTTGATTGCTTTGGTTTCTGTATGTACAATATGTTTTTGTACATAATCCGCATTCATAAAATCGATAACAACCATTCCTTGTTTTTTCAGCATTTTGCAGATGCTGTTCATTACAGCCATATCATCCCGCTCGTGTTCAAAGTAACCAAAACTTGTAAACAGGTTTAATACATAATCAAAATAATTGATGCGAAAAGGTTTGCGCATATCCTGCACATAAAATTGCAACGTTTCATTTTCAAATTGAGAAGCGAAGGCAATGCTTTCCGGGGACAGATCAATTCCGACGGTGGGAAATCCTTTTTTATTCAGATACACAGCATGGCGGCCTTTTCCGCAAGCCAGATCAAGGAACTGAGCATTTCTTTCTGGCAACAGAAAATGAATAATGTTGTCAATAAATGATTCTGCCTCCTCTTTATCACGATCCTTGTATAAGATATGATAATAAGGAGAATCAAACCATGATTCAAACCAATTCAAATGCTGTCCCATCTATCAAAATTTCTACAAAAATAGAAATAATAAATTTTGTTTTCGTTTTATTTGCGAATGATGCATCCCGTTATTTTAATAATAAAAATGTACTGTAAAGTATCAAAATTGATTATATTTGACTATAACCCGGCATACTATGTCCAATACAAAAGATGCTTCTTCCATTGACTGGCGATCTGAGCTTCAAGCTACAGCTTTAAAGTTTAATGTGTTGATTGCCTGGGTTGCCGTGGTGCTTAATCCCATTTGGGCCGTTGGTGATTATTATAATATTCCGAATCATTTTATCGATTTCCTGATTTTTAGAGTGGTTGTATCTGCTGCAACACTTATTGGAATTGGTTTAAAAAAGAAATTAGTAAAGAAACCAGAGGTGATCGCCTTGATTCCATTTTTGGGTATTTCCATTCAAAATGCATACATGTACAGCGTTATGGATATCCCGGAGTTGCAAACACATACATTTGCTTATATTGCTTTATTTATTGGAGCCGGCATGTTTGTGTTGTGGAGAACCAGCTATTCAATTGCAGTAGTCCTTATATCATTCGTTGCCAATTTTATTTTTTTTAAGCTAAACAGTATACTTCAACTAGGACAAATTTTAATTAATGGTGGCTTGTTAACCGCATCTGTCGCTTTATTTACCATCTTGCTAATTTATTCAAGAACGAATCTGACGAAGAAGGAAATTATTGCGAGGCTTTCCTTAGCGGAGTCAAATAAACAACTGGCAATAAAAAACAAGGATATTTTTGACAGCATCAACTATGCAGAACGCATACAACATGCATTGTTACCGTCACATGAAAAAATTGCCCAATCATTAACCGATTTCTTTATTTTTTATAAACCCAAAGACGTCATCAGCGGCGATTTTTATTGGTATGCAAAGGTGCGCACCACACCAGCCGATAAGCAGGAGGGGGAAGATGTAATGGTAATTGCTGCGGTAGATTGCACAGGACATGGCGTACCGGGTGCCTTGATGAGTATTATCGGAAGTACCATTTTAAATCAAACGCTCACCAATGCTGCTATTAATACACCAGCGGAGGCTCTTACTTTTTTAAACCGACAGATCAATCAAACCTTGAATTCTATTAAGGATGGGATGGATATATCACTGTGCGCCATTAACATGAAAAATAAACGTTTGCAATTTGCAGGCGCTAACAACCCGGTATATATTTTACGGAATAAGCAATTGACAGAGATCAAAGCCGATAAGCAATCCATTGGAGCGGATGTGGAGCATGCCGAAATCAAAACCTTTATAAATAATAGTTTTCAGTTAGAGGAAAATGATTGTGTATACCTGTTTACCGACGGATATGCAGATCAATTTGGCGGAAATGCGGGAAAAAAATTCAAGTACAAACCGTTTCAAGATTTACTAATTGAAATACATGAACGACCTATGCAGGAACAGTTGAATATCCTGGAAAAAAGACATTTGGCGTGGAAGGGAGAGCTTGAACAGGTGGATGATATACTCGTGCTTGGTTTTCGGATATAACAGGTATTCAGAAACTGAAATTGCCCAGGTTAGGCTTCGACAGAGGGAAAATGACCCTGTTTTGAGCTTTTTTGAATGGAAGCCTGGTTTGTTCCTGTTTAGGATGGAGTTAGAAAGGATTTTTGGATGTGAATAAATATCTATAAAAATCAGTCGCGCTGTATTTAAATATTAAACTTATTTATATATTTGTTTAAAGTAATATTCAGGAGCTAAGTCCGCATAATTTATTTAATCTGCGTTTCCTATGATGTTAAATATTTATGATTTCTATGATAAAATGGAGCGTAACAACATTATGCTCTCTTTTAAAGGCGACGTAACCTCTGAACTGCTAACTTCCATTCTCCAGATAATGGAGTCCAAGCTGGATACCATGCAGGAAGACCCTAAAATCAAAAAAAAGGTTTACAATGTATTGGTAGAGTGCTTGCAGAATTTATATCACCATATGGACGAAATTACGCCGGATTTGAATGAAAAGATCAGAGCCGCTATTTTTTTAATAGGAAAAATTGACAATCAATACACCATTATAACAGGTAACTATATCAAAAAAGAAAACGTTTCAGGATTACAGAAGAGACTGGACGATATTAATCAGCTTTCAAAAGATCAGCTTAAAGAATTTTACAAAGAGATATTAAACAATGGTGAAATGTCTATGAAAGGCGGAGGTGGTTTAGGTATGGTAGATATTGCACGTAAAACAGGCGATAAATTGAATTTTAATTTTTTACCAGTGGATGACCAATACTCTTTTTTCAGTTTAAATATTAAAATATCTTAAATAAGAAACAAAAAGCTTATGGAAACAATTTCAATTGAAGGAACACCGAAAACACCGACCATCACATTTGATATCAATAAGGGATTTCTGGAGATCAGAGGACGTTCTATACCTGAAAATTCCATTGAGTTTTATAAACCATTGGTAGATTGGCTGGAGAAATATGCTTCAAAGCCACAAAACACAACCAATGTGAATATTCAACTGGAGTACTTTAACACCAGTTCTTCTAAATGCATTCTGGATGTATTCAAAAAACTGGAAGCAATTAACAAATCCGGTAGTCAGGTAGTAATTAACTGGTTTTACGAAGAAGATGATGAAGATATGTTAGAGGCTGGGGAAGATTACCAGGCCATTATTAATGTACCCTTCAAAATGGTTCAGGTAACAGAATAAAATTTATAAATATACAAGACGAAGAAGGAGTACAATTTGTACTCCTTTTTATTTTTACAAATCGCAAATTTTATATAGTCCCATGCAAAATACCAATCACATCTTAGTAGTACGACCAGCGCATTTTACATTTAATATGGAAACAGCCGGTTCCAATGCGTTTCAAAATGTTTTGCCGGAAAAAGAAGAGGTGGTGAAAACGAATGTCTTGCGGGAATTTGAAAATGCAGTTACCTTGTTAAAATCAAAAGATATCGATGTTACGGTGGTGGAAGATACACTGGAGCCGGTTAAACCGGATGCTATATTTCCCAATAATTGGGTAAGCTTTCATGCGGATGGAACAGTAGTGCTGTATCCCATGTATGCTCCAAATAGAAGGGAAGAGCGACGACTAGATGTATTGGAAATGCTGCGTAAAAAATTTCAAATTAAAAATGTAGTAGACCTCAGTAAATACGAATCAGAAGAATTATTTTTAGAAGGCACCGGAAGTATTGTATTTGATCATCAAAACAAAATTGCCTATGCCTGCATATCTCCACGTACTGATGAGCAGTTGTTTATAGAGCTATGCAATTATTTGCATTACAAGCCGGAATATTTTATCGCAGTGGATAAAAAAGGAAAACAGATCTATCATACCAATGTGATGATGTGTGTGGCTGAAAAGTTTGTTGTTATTTGTTTGGAAAGTATTACAGATGAACGGGAGAGAAAAGTAATTGTGCAATCCTTTACAGAAACGAATCACGAAGTGATTGACATTACGTTTGAACAAATGAATCATTTTGCCGGAAATATGCTGGAGCTCAAAAATGCCAACGGTAAAAGCATATTGGTGATGTCGAAAAGTGCGCATGATTCGCTAACAGCAAAACAAAAAGCAAGGATTGAAAAATATGCGGAAACGTTACCATTACCAATTGAAACAATTGAAAAGATTGGAGGAGGTAGTGCGAGGTGTATGATTGCAGAGGTGTTTTTACCCGCTAACGCCAAAAGTCTTTAAGACTTTTTACGTTTAAAGAGATCTGTATGAATAAAAGGCTATTAGAATAGAAAACGTTAAAGGTCGTTTAACCTTTGCTAAAGCTCCGTTTACGCAGAAAGACCTTTGGCGTTTGTCACTATTATTTCCGGTTGATACAATTTTTCATAATCCGTTTCCAGCATAGCAAACTCATAATTGTCAACCCATTCACCACGGATAGGCAAATTAGCCCGGCATAAACCTTCCTGAATCATCCCTACTTTTTCCAATACTTTTTTCGAGGCTATATTTTCAACGGCACATCCCGCTTCAATACGGTGTAAGTGCAATTTGTTAAAGGCGAAATGCAATAATTTTTTTAAGGCTTCTGATGCGTACCCTTTGTTCCAATGGTGGGGATGCAGCTTAAACCATACAGTTCCTTTTTTGTATTTTGGATTTCCCAGCTGGATGGCTATTAACCCTACAAATGCACGATCGTCATTTAATTCAATGGTAAATGTATACGAACTTCGATCGATACTTGCTTTTTCTTCCGACCATTCATATACCCATTGTGTAGTTGCATCAATGGTTTTGGGAATACCTAAGGTATTGTATTGATCTGTTTCTTTTAAGGTAAGCAATTCATGAATTGCAGAAAGATCAACAAATGACACTTCACGAAGTGTTAATCGAGTTGTTTGAAGATGCATAGAGAATTAGATTTGTAGTTTAGAGCCTACACACGGTTTGCTTTTGGAGGGGAATTAAAGCAAAACTCAACTGATCAAATGTATTTCTAATTTGTTACCTGCACAAGTTTTAAAGTGTAATAAATTACACTATTTAATGAACGGTAGTGTAAAGTGATTTTACGGTAATGACGAGCTTTTTATAGATGCTTTCCATTTTGATTTTAATGCTTTGGAAAATTTTTCTATGACTTCTTTCTGTTCTTCACTGCAGGTTTTACAATTGTCATTTAACTTGTCATTATATTTATCGATAAAGGAATTATTCTTTGCATCTTCTTCAATGATCTCAAACTCTGAAATGACAATATCAGCCCATGTTTCTATGTCCTTCTCTGTAAAACAGTTCTTATTGTCAAAAAAAGAAGCAAAAACTGTCGTGTTCTCTTCAATAAACTCTTTACCAGAAATTCCAAGCCCTTCTGAATAGGCACCATCTGCGATAGCTTTTGAATTAGTGATCACTCTAAAATAAAATTGCCTTTTTGCGCTATCCGATTTTTCTAATTCTTGAAAATAAGAAAGTGGTTCTTCTGAATATTTAGCGGTGTTGTTGAATAAATCCTTTGCTGGTTGTGGTATTTGAGGATCATTCAAAAATTGACTAAAGTCACAAGCAGTATCTGTTGCAGGCGTGGGTGAGGAGGGCTTTTTTCTAAAATACGCCGTATCCCAATTTGATTGGGGGGCTTTCTCGGTATTCGATTGTTCACAGGAAAAAAATAAAAGTATAAATGCTCCAAGGAAAAGACGAGTGATGTTGTTCATGAAATAAATGTAAGCTATGTAAATGTACGTACAACCGATATTATGATCATTGGCTTGGTATAAAAATTGAATTTTCTTTATCAATATAAACTAAATCTAAAAACCATGGCAAAGTATTCAAAAAAATCTCAAGATAAAGTTGAGAAAGTAATGCATGAAATGAAAGAAGGAAAATTGCGTAGCGGCGGTTCCGGAAAAAAAGTGAAAAGCAGAAAGCAGGCTATTGCAATCGGACTTTCTGAAGCCAGAGCTGCAGGTACTAAAGTTCCTAAGAAAGCTGCAAAAAAATCAGCCAGAAAAACAGCTAGAAAGAGTGCTGGTGCTAAGAAAGCGGCGGCTTCGAAATCATCTCCTAAAAAGATGGCAATGAAAAAAAGAGCTACCAAAAAAAGAACAGCTAAGAAAAAATAATTTCTGAAATTGGTATCACCCGCCTTGCTGAAGATTCGGCGGATAAAAAAAGGTTCTCGATTAGAGAACCTTTTTTTATCTGGTAGGAGCACTAAACTTACCAGCCAGTCGCTCTAAAAAGAGAATGAATTTTTTCAGTAAATCAAAGTAAAGTGTAATGCCTAATACCAAAGACATCATCCAGATAACGCAAATATTTACCCAGTATGTAGGGTAATATTTACCAAATACTTTTTTACGAGGTGCAAAAAAATGAGCACGACCATAATCTGAATCAACCGGATCCAAATAAATAGGATCAATCTTTTGAATGTAACGTCCGTCCAAATCCAAAATACGATACGGTGTCATTCTGTTGGTAACAAGGTCGTTCAAACTTTCATTTTCGTAATCATCTTTTAATTGAAGGTAAGCCGCGCGGGAAACACTGTCTTTTGTTAATGCACTTACCTTATCATCCTTACCTTTCGTTGCATTTTTAAACTTATTTAAATAATAGTTTTTTAAGTTGGCTATAAAACTTCCGACACTGGTAGCAACACTAGGAGAGAACGATTCAAACGTTAAATTATCCAAACCAGAACATTTTAAATTGGAACGCTTGATCTCAGGTACATTTAATTCCCTTGTGATTTCATCGTGTATCATTTTTAATGCATCCGCGATCTCTTCTTTCTGAGCCGGGTTTTTATAATTGTTTTCACAATTGTCTAGCTTTTTATTCAACTCCGTTAGCCAATAATCCTTTTTATAGGTGGCAATACTGGCAGCTTTATCATACTTGTACAATTCACTGTTGAATTGATTATCCTTAAACTGTTTGACAGCTAATGCCTCAAATGCCCAACGCGAGGTCATTATTTCACCGGTTACCGGAACGACACTTTGAGAAGTAATGGCCGGATTTAATTTGTCAAATTTTACGATGACTCCGCTCAATAACAATTGTGGAATGATAAGGAAGGGTATCAAAATATAAATAGTGATGGCGGAGTTAAAACTGGCCGAAATGTTCAACCCTAACATGTTTGCAAAACAGGACGCGCTAAATAACACCATCCAGTACCACATGTTCATATCCTTAATTTCTAAAACGTAATTTCCGATAAGCACAAACGTTAATGTTTGAATAGCAGATAGCACAAACATGATCGTAATCTTAGAATACAAGTAACTTGCTTTACTCAAATTCAGGAAGGATTCCCGCTTTTGAATTTTCCGGTCTCTAATGATTTCTTCCGCACTTACGGTTAACCCAATAAACAGGGCCACTACAACAGCCATAAAAAGGTAAGCTGGTAAGTTTTCATTTTCACGGAAAATATACCCTACTTTATTGGAAAGGTCGGTATTGTAAAACTTAACCAAATATGCTAATATAAAAGCCAGTACCGGAGCTTCCAATAAGTTGATGGAAAGATATTGTTTGTTGGTTAACTTGGATAAGACATCACGTGTGATAAAAACGTTGAATTGTTTAAGTTTTGTTGGAATCTTAAATGTACTTTCAGGAATTTTGGTGATGGTTTCCACTTCCTCGACTTTGGTCTCCATTTTCTCCTTGTACAAGGCATTCCATTCTGCAGGTGAAATTTTACGGCTTCGGGTAATATTACCATATTCATCCAATACCTTGGATTCAATAATATTAAATACCTGTTCGGGATTTACGTTACCACATTCAATACATTCACTTTCATTGCTATTCACGTGGTTAACCGCTGTTTTAAAATAAATAACAGAGTCAACCGGGTTACCATAATAAATAGGATAACCACCCACATCCAGGATCATCAGCTTGTCAAACATTTTAAAAATATCGGACGAAGGTTGGTGTATTACCACAAACACGAGTTTGCCTTTAAGTGCCAACTCTTTTAGTAAGTCCATAATGTTCTCCGAGTCGCGGGAAGATAAACCGGAAGTGGGTTCATCTACAAATAAAACAGATGGTTCACGAATCAGCTCCAACGCAATGTTCAAGCGTTTGCGCTGACCACCGGAAATGGTTTTATCCAAAGGGCTACCTACTTTCAGGTGAGCTGTTTCAATCAACCCCAAACTGGTGAGTACGATGGCCACCATTTCATATATTTCCTGATCATCTTTATCACCAAAGCAAAGCTTTGCATTGTAAAAAAGATTTTGAAAAACGGTTAATTCCTCAATCAGCAAATCATCTTGTGAAACGTGTCCGATAACGCCCACTATCTTATCTTTCTCAGTATGTATATTGATTCCGTTAATTTTTACGGAACCTTTAGTAGGTTTTTCGTTGCTGTTTAATACATTTAATAACGTGGATTTACCAGCACCGGATCCACCCATGATACCAATCAGTTTCCCGGATTCTTCACTGAAATTAATGTCGTGTAAACCGATTTTGCCGCCTTTAAACTTAAACTCCAGATCCTTTACTACAAAAGAAACTCTGGCTTTGGAAGTATCTGTTAAGAAGGCGCTTAAAATATCACTGTAATAAATCGGTTTTACTTTGGAACTTCTTAAAGAGGAACCAGGGGTAAGGATGTAAATTTTTCCCTGACTGATCAACTGTCCGTTCAGGTACAAATCACTGATACCAAAATAAACAAGGGCATACATGCTCACACTTGGAATCCAGAGGATCCGAACCTGACCGGTTACGCCCTCTGAATAAAGGTGCCTGGTGGTTTCAAATTCGTGTGTTTTATTGTCAATGATTAAGATTTTGGAAGAATCAGGAACTTGGTCTTCCTTGGCTTGAACGAATTTTAAGCAGCGGATAAACTCTTCTTCGTCAATATTAAATGTTTCGGAAACGGTGATGACAAACTCCATTTCCTGTTCATTAATGTCTTCGTTGGAATTGATAAATTCAATTAACCGGATGAGTACAACTACTTTTTGCACTTGTGTTAATTCGGCATTAATCTGTGTGCAGATCTTAAGAACTTTAACCGAGTTTAAAGAAGTACGTTTTTGGGTACCATCTTTCTTTTTGGAAACACTGTGGTGGGCTTCAACAAATTCATCAAAAATGGCCAGGTATTGATCAACAAGTTCTTGATTTAACTGTTGCTTTAGGAAGGCTTGAACAATAAAACGTCCGCTATCATTCACCCCATTCACCCGGGCAATAATAGCAAACATTTGCATAAGAGCTTTTAGTATTCTTTCACTCATTCCTGAAGTTTAATCAAGTGAATTAGAAAAAAAAGACATTAATACCGGGGTAATTAATGCCTTAATGATGACCCAAGAAACTCTTTTTTATTTCTGTTGTTTAAAACCGATAAGAATGACAGCTCTACCTGAGCTTTGTGGGCCGTCAAGTTTGGCTTCAATTATACAATCAAGAGTGTTGTTTACTTTAAAATCCCAATATGGAGCGTTTTTAAAATCGTGATTTGTAAACAAAAGATGCCTTTCTGTATCATAAACAGAAAAAACAAGGTTTCCGTCTGAAAGACCTGTACAAGCCGCGATGCGGTATACAGTTCCGCCATAAAGTACAGTATGGAATTCAGCTGTTTCGTCTCCATTCATTAACAGGGAGCGATATTGTTGTCCATCCGAAATAAATTTATTTTCAAGATGTCTTGCACAAACGTTTGCAACGGTATCAGACATTTGTGCACTTGCGGTATTAATGATGATAATGCTGCAGATGGTGAACACCAATTTAAAAAGTCCCTTTTTCATATCTTATTGATTTAAATGGTCAAATTTTCTTAATCTTTTTATGCCTTTCAGCCTTCATTAAAATTACGGCTGATGAAAAGCGAAGGTGTATTTATTATTAAGGATTAACGAACAATTTTAGCTCTAATATCACTGATTTTTTTAGAAATCGATTCGATTTGCTCAGGAGTAATCGATACTTCTGATTTGCTATTGATAACGGTTAATTTTTTGTCCGCATCAGTTGTTGGTTTTTCATAAATGTATTTGAAGTTAACGCCGTCAAATACAGTAGAAAGATCATTTAAAGAATCAACAAATTCGGTATATTCAGGTTGACTGTAAAATTGTGTCAATAATTTAATCAAACTTTGTAAAGATGATTTTTGCTCGGCAATTCTACGTTTCACTTCATCATTTTGTTTTACTTTGTACACATTGGTTGCAAAATATAAACCTTCGATCCAACCACCGGCTAATACTAAACCGCTGATATCATTACGCTCATTTGTTTTCAAATAGCTGTCAATTGTTCTGTAAGCCACACTCGTTAATACAAGCATAGAATCTTTATTGCCACTATTTTTTGTGAAACGTTCGATTGTTGAATTATCAAATGCATTGGAAATGTTCAATTCAGTTGCTAATTTTTTAGCTGAATTGATATAACCAATCGCATCTTGAGCTTGATCATACATGGTTACATACCCTAAATCAGCACCATAGATCCCAAGATTTAATGCTTTCGCAAAATTGTTGGTGTATTTAGATGAGTTGCTTGGTGCATTTAAAATCTCTTTGGTGTAGTTTGCACCACTATTTTTAATAAGAACAGCCATTTGAATTGGAGATGGAATACTGAATATCTCTCCGTTGATATTAACAATGGTTGTCTGAGTACTATCAACTTCTGGCAATTCATCGCCATCTTTAGCTGCATCATTGCCACACCCTGATGTTAAAACTGCAACAGCAGCTAACATAAATAATGATTTTCTGAAGGTCGTAAAGTTCAATCTCATTTTCAATGTTTGGTTTTAAGATGGTTTTATGAATGCTCAAAAATAATACTTTATCTAATAAATCAAACAATTAGAGAAACATTTTTCAAGTTTTTCAGGCAATAATCCTTATGACTCGTGAAACCTTTTCTGAAGGCTTATTTCTGCGGGCATTCCAAGATACACCTATTATTTATACAAAACCAATTTTTTATTAGAATTTGATTGCAAGCGGGGTAATAAGAAGATCCTATTTAATTATGAATATCTTTGCAGAAATTGTAATACCCGTGACTGAAAACAAGGATTTTAAAATGATCGCCAAAACCATTTTTGGTTTGGAAGAAGTATTGTCAAATGAGCTTCAACGCCTTGGTGCACGGAGCATTGAAGTGCATAACCGCGCTGTAAGTTTTACTGGCGATCTTGGTTTTTTATACAAAGCGAACTTGTGCTTGCGTACGGCATTAAGGGTTTTGGTGCCATTTAAGACATTTAAAGTGAGTGATGAAAAGTCGTTATACACCGCTATTCAGTCCATCAATTGGGAGGATTACATGGAGGTGACCGATACATTTGCCATCGATACTGTTATCAATTCTGAGCTGTTTACCCATTCCCAATACTTGTCTCAAAAAACAAAAGATGCCATTGTTGACCAGTTCCGTGCAAAGACAGGCGAGCGCCCATCTGTTGATCTGGACCGCCCAACTTTACGCATCAATTTGCATATTTTTAATGATGTGGCCACCCTTGCTTTTGATAGTTCCGGGGAATCACTACACAAACGCGGATACCGGGATAAAACTAATTTAGCGCCCATCAATGAAGTGTTGGCAGCCGGACTTGTTCTACTAACCGGATGGTACAAACGCAGCAATTTTATTGATCCCATGTGCGGCTCAGGAACCATCCTGATTGAAGCAGCTTTAATTGCGAATAACATACCACCAGGCTATTACCGGGAAGAATTTGGTTTTCAACGCTGGGCTAAATTTATGGCTTTTGATGAAGAACTTTGGAACACCATTTTTGATTCGGCCATCAATAAAATTACTAACCTCAATCAAACAATTGTGGGAGGAGAGTTATCGCCCAATGTGGCCAAAAAAGCCAAGGAAAACTGCAAACTGGCAAAAGTGGAAGACATCGTATCCATCCGCAATTGTGATATGAAAGATTTTGAGGTGCCTCCCGGAAGAGGCGTGGTGGTTATGAATCCACCGTATGGTGAACGAATGGTAAAAGACAATATCGAGGAGCTTTATAAAATGATGGGCGATACATTCAAACAAAAATTTTCAGGATACGATTGCTGGATTTTGAGCTCCAATATGGATGCGTTTAAGCACGTGGGATTAAGACCATCCCGAAAAATAACCTTATTCAACGGGCAACTGGAATGTAAATTTTTGAAATACGAAATGTACCAGGGAACAAAGAAAATTCATAAACTCGAAAAAGGAAAAGAATGAAAAAAATTGCTGTGTTAACATCCGGAGGCGATTCACCTGGAATGAATGCATGCATACGTGCTGTTGTGCGTACTGCCATTTTTCACAAAATAGAAGTGATGGGAATCATGCATGGATACGATGGAATGATTAAAGATGAGTTTCAGGCACTGAATGCAAAATCAGTGGCGAATATTATTCAACGTGGTGGTACCATTCTGAAAACAGCACGCAGTAAAGAATTCAGAACACAGGAAGGAATGCAACAA
>DASRRA010000334.1:0-1667 GCA_035696085.1 Bacteroidia bacterium
GCAAAATATGAATTCGGCAAGCTTAGTGTAAGAAAAGCACAGCGACTCAGTGATCGGCTTGGCTATAGGAATTTAATTATAAAGCCTATGACAACTGCTGAGCTCACTAACCCTGGAGACATAGATTATAAGACAGAAAGAACTGAGATCATAGGATTTAAAAGGCAGTTAATTGAAAATTGAAATTTAAAAACAAGGATGGTATGAAATGGAACAGGAACAACGGCAATGGCGAAAATTATCTGGCGAAAGGATCAAAATTCCGATCGCTGATGAAATAACTAATGTATTGATGCGTGAAAAGGAAGCAGGACATGAAATGAAGGTCTGCATTGGTACCGATAGCCAGGTGAAAGGGAAAGAAACTGAGTTCGCAACAGTAATTGTATTTATTCGTAAGGGAAAAGGAGGTTTCATGTATATACACAATGAGATCACTAAGCAGCGGATGAGTATCAAACAGCGGATGCTGATGGAAGTTGGAAAAAGTATTGAAGTAGCCTATGGATTATGTAATATTTTTTCAAGATACAGTGTGGATATGGAAGTGCATGCAGACATCAACACTAATCCAAACTTCAAAAGCAATGATGCATTGAAAGAAGCGATGGGTTATATCGTGGGAATGGGATTCGCATTCAAAGCAAAACCAGAAGCATTCGCCAGTTCCAATTGTGCGAATAAGGTAGTACAGTGAACCACGATTTACAGGATTGTTAAGGATCATGAGGAATGATGGGTGAACACACAATTCTGTAAATCGTTTTCTAAATAAGTTCTTTAAATAATTATGATGCAATTGCATCATCAAACGACTTGCTTAACGGCAAGATGATATATGCCTGTTGATGACAAACCAGGTTTATGTTTTTAAAGCATAGCAGTGCAGAAGTAATAACTATCTGTATGCTGTTGTAGCAATAGCTCATATATCACCATCATCTGTGTGTCATGGGTTCAACTCCCATTCCTGACTTTGTTGGGATAGCTCAGTGGTTAGAGCAACAGAAAAATGTGGGTTCGAATCCCACTCCCGAGTCCATCAGGATGGCGGAATGGTATACGCACAGGACCAGGGATCCTGCTATAAGCAAAGAAGTCCATCGCTTCTATAAAAACGATGACCAGAAAATTTAAAGCCGGGATCATTTGCCCGATGATTTATTGAATTGCCCGGGCTTCGGCCCGTGATAATAAAATAGATCATCAACCAGGTAACTACCCGCAGGTTGATGCAGAGATAATGAAAGTGATCTCACTTCATCAATAAAAGTTTATTATGAAAAATGTAATAAATAAAAATTGTTGAACTGTTTTTACAAACACTATTGAACTCAGCTTCCGTATTTACCAGGTGGTAAATAAGACCGGCTTTATTAAAAACAAAATTTTTTAATCATACATTGATTACATCTGTGTAAATCTGTGGAATCAGTGAGAAAACAAAAGAAATGAAACATGTAAAAGTAAACGCACACCAGGTAGCATTGGTATTTAAGCGTGGAGTTTATCAGCGTATGCTGAAAGAAGGTAACTACTGGCTGTGGAATGAAGATGTCTACATCTATGATGTAACTAAACCATTCGCTGCACCAATTGAATTGAATATCCTGTTGAAGGATGAGCAGCTGGCCGAAGCATTGCATGTGGTTGAAGTAAAAGACAAC
>DASRRA010000335.1:0-1978 GCA_035696085.1 Bacteroidia bacterium
ATCAACTGAGTAGATCCATGCTTTTTCAAAATTGGTCTCTGTGATAGTTGTATAAGCAACATATTTATTATCAGCCGACCAACTACCAAACATCTCTCTGAAAGGACCCGGCGTATAATAAGTATCCTCTGCAATTTTTTGAATGTTGCTGCTTGCTACATCAAGTAAGTATAGTCTTCTCCCATTGTCAATAAAACAAAGTTTTTTTGCGTCAGGTGACCAGTTGATAGAAGAATAAAATCCTGACCCGTTCAACGAAATTATTTTTACATCACCACTTCCATCCTGGTTTTTAATATGCAGCGCATATTCGCTGGAAGCATCACTGAAATAAGCAATGCTCTTTCCATTTGGCGACCATGCCGGGGAAACTTCATGTACACCGGGTGTATTTGTAAGATTGAAAGCATCACCTTTTTGTGCCGGAATTGTAATAATATCACCTCTGAAATCAAAAACTACCCTGACACCAGAAGGAGAAAAGTGTGCACTACGAATGTATTGATCACCTTTTACAAATCTTGGGCGATAATCAAGAAGATCCGCGGTAATTCCAATCTTTAACCGGGAAATTTTATTATCCTGTATGTTATATATATGCAGGTAACCTGCTTGTGAAAAAATAATATCGCCATTGCTTCCTTCAAGGCTTGATACAGGGAAATCATCGAACTTACTTAACTGGTTGATTGCTTTTGTTGATGGATCATAGCTGTATAAATTAAACTCACCATTCCTGTCACTTCGAAAATAAACTTTGTTACCCTTCCAAACAGGCTTTGAATCATTGCTACCACCCGTTGGTTTTGGGATCTCTACCACTTTATGACTCTTGATATCGTAAAGCCAAATACGACTTGCGGTTCCACCTCGGTAATTTTTCCATTGTTCAAACCTGTCAGGTATAGTTGTATAAGCAATGCTATTTCCGTCAGGACTGTAAGAAGCCCAAAATGCATTAGGTATCTGTAGTTGTTCTTCAGCACCACTTGCTACATCTACGGTAAACAACTGGGCGTAGCGATTTGTAAAACTATTTCGTTGTGATGCAAATAATATTTTCTTGCCGTCGGGTGAAAAGTCGCGAACCAGGTCGGCACCGGGATGCCAAGTCAATCGTCTGGGAATACCGCCGGTAGCGGGAACAATAAAGACATCGGTGTTACCATCGTATTGACCGGTAAAGGCGATCATGGATCCATCAGGAGAAAACACGGGGATTGATTCTGATCCTTCACTCGCAGTAATTCTGTGGGGATTGGAACCATCCCTGTTGGCTACCCAAAGGTCTTCTGCATAAATAAATGCAATACGATCCTTACTGATAGCCGGTTGCCAAAGCAGTCGGGTGTCAGTACCATCTATGGCCCACGATTTGGTTGTTGACAGTACCAGGAATGATGCTAAAAAAAATAAGCAATACTTCTTCATACAATTTTGATTAAAAGATTATTTATTGATGTAAATAAATTCCGATTTTCTAAGCTTAGCTTTTATCCATGATCCCGAGGACAATTTAAAGTTAATCTTTACTGGGACTACGCGGGTAAATGAATAATAAACTCGCTTCCCTCACTTTCTTTTGTTTGCACTTTTAATTCTCCCCCATGTGCCTTCACAATATCATAACTCAATGACAAACCTAACCCTGTACCCTGTCCTGTTGGTTTGGTCGTAAAGAATGGTTGAAATATTTTATCGAATACTTTTTGCGGAATGCCATTGCCATTATCACTTACTTTTATTTCAACCTTTCCGTTATTCTTTTTTGTACTTACTGAAACTGTTGGTTCATACCCATCACCAACTTGTTTCTTTTTTTCATCCACTGCATAAAATGCATTGTTGATCAAATTGAGAATAACCCTTCCTATATCCTGTGGTATGACATCTATTTTTCCAATATTATTATCAAATTCACTTTTTGTTATTGCATTAAATGATTTGTCTTTTGCACGAAGCCCATGATAAGACAATC
>DASRRA010000336.1:0-4937 GCA_035696085.1 Bacteroidia bacterium
AAATAAATTTCAGAGAACACAGCCATTTGTTCGGTTGCAGCATTGGATTCATATTTTAAATCATTGGCTTTGTAATCCGTTAATTTAATACTTGCGGCAGGATCTGGTTTCGGTGTAAAACCAGTCAACTCTGTTTCATAGCGTTTGTCCACCACCACTGTATTGGCAGGGTTAATTTCGCCTACAGTTTTTAATTCCTCATCTGCATTGTTCACCACTTTTACTTCTTTAACAAACCAAGCATTGCCCAGTGCATGTTTATTTTTTAGTGGTGCTGCTTCAGGGTTAAAAATCAGGTAACGCATATTCAGCATATTTAACACACCTTGCTGTGCAAACATGCTATCTATCGACGATTCCGTTGGATTACTTCTAAATGCATTACTAATATTTTGTATGTTTTTATCCATCTGGTGATCCTTCAGCTCCTGATAACGTCTCAGCTTAGCAGCATGGTAGCCTCCTATCGATTTATGATAAAACGATGCTCTTGCACTATTAAATGGGCCATTCTCGTCTGTCAGATCAAACACCCTGTAGTTTGGATCTTTGTCGTCCAAAATAGCTTTATCAGCAACCGTTTCAGGAAATGGTGTTGTTACTTTTTGTTTATTGGTAAAATTTTTATCGTTCATAAACGATTTATCTACCACTGTCAAATCAAAAAGGATAAGGATACCTAAGACAGGAATAAGAATATTTTTATTGATTTTGGCATTTGAAAACAACCATACAGCTATACCTGCACCTGTGATGAATAAGAAACTGCGAATAGCTTCACCTTTAAAAATTGCTATGCGGGCGTCTTCCAAACTGCTTATAATTTGTTGAGCTGCTTCATTTCCACTCTGTTTTGCATAACTATCGAAAATTTCAGTATCTCTTATCCATGTAAAACTTGTCAGCCCTTCCGGAAACAAATAAAACAACAAGGATAAACCGCCGGTAAGACCGAAAGAAATAAAAAATGCATTTTGTACAGTAATTTCTTTTTGCGTAAATGCTAGTTTAATTTTTTGTTTAAAAAAGTCTGGTGTTTTTATCACTTTATCTACCGCTAAGATGGCCAGGATAGGAATTGCAAACTCTGCCAATACCAGTGCCATGGAAACACTTCTAAACTTATTGTAAAGTGGAAAATAATCCAGGAAAATATTCGTGAACCACATCATGTTTTTTCCCCAGGATAAGCATACAGATAAAATGCTGATGATTAATAATACCCATTTCAATTTGCCTCTGACCACAAACAAACCAAAAACAAATAAAAACACAAGAATGGCTCCGGAATATGGTGAAGATGTGGTTGGCTGATCGCCCCAATATTGCGGCATGTTTCCAACAACTTCACGCATCTGAGGGTCTATAGTTTTCATCACTTCTTTATTATCCGCAATTTGAAGACCATCGGAACGGCCTTTAAATCCAGGTATCAGCAAGGATAATGTTTCGCTTTTTCCCATACTCCATTGCACGACGTAATCTCTGTCCAAACCGCTTGTTTTATTATGCAGTTCGGATGTCAATTCAGATGGGCCACGAATAGAAGCATTACCGTAGGTATACGTACACCACAAGTTTGTAATATTTGTTGCTAGGGCTAACCCTACGCCTATTACAAATGTTGCAAGCATCTTCGCTATCTCTTTGAATTGTTTTTGTTTTATGCGCTCAATAAATTCAAACAATACGTATACTCCTATCAACAGGAAAAGGTAATAGGTAATTTGGGGGTGATTGGCAAGGACTTCAAAGGCAGTAAAAAGGGTGAAGATAACTCCTCCGAGTAAATACCGGCCCCGGCAAACGAGAATTACGCCGGCAAATAAAGCCGGCATGAAACCAAGTGCGATAGCTTGTGTATTGTGTCCTGCAGTAATAATGATGATAAAAAAAGAGGAAAAGCCATAACCGATTGCACCAATTATACTCAACCATTTATCTACTTTTAAGGTGAGCAGCAAAATATAAAAGCCGATCATATATAAAAAAATAACACTTGCAGGGAAAGGCAGGTGTAAAAAGAAAATATCTCTTATTGGTCTTACCAAGTTAGCAGGGTATTCAATGGAGATCTGATAATCCGGCATCCCACCAAACATGGAATTTGTCCATAAGGGCTCCTCGTTATATTTTTCTCGATAATCAACTATTTCTTTTGCCATTCCTTTATTCTGAACCATATCGCTTTGATAAAGCGTTTTGCCTTTTAACAGGGGAGGCAAAAACAAGAAAGAAATCACTATGAATAGTACAACCGCTGCTGCAATTGGTAAGAGGGACTTAAAGTTGATATTTTTCATTTTAAAATTCGAATTAGGGTCACAAATATAGCAATAACTAAAACAGGATGGCATACCTACAATTATAATTGGTACAATCGGGTCATTTTCCAATAAATCAGTAGTTTTACAGTCATAAAAATATGAGCATGAAGAAAATTTTTCTTAGTAAAATAGATAGTAAAGCACCTAAAAAATTCAATAAGGAACGCACCAAAAAAGAGCTTACCAAACTAAAATTGCGCCTGGAGGAATTACAAAATCTTTTGTATGCAGAGAGTAAGCATGCAATCCTGATTGTCCTTCAAGGCATGGATGCATCCGGTAAAGACGGAGCGGTGAAAAAGGTGTTCGAATCTGTAAATCCTTTGGGGTGCAAGGTTTTTCCGTTTAAAAAACCAACAGAGCTGGAGATGAAGCACGATTTCTTATGGCGTATTCATCAGGTAGTGCCAGAAAAAGGGATGATTCATATTTTCAACCGTTCGCATTATGAGGATGTTCTTATTCAAAAGGTTCATAAATGGGTGGATGAAAAAACGATACGACAGCGCTATACACATATTAATAATTTTGAAAAACTACTGCAGGATAGCGGTACAGTTGTTTTAAAATTTTATCTGCACATTTCAAAAGAAGAGCAGCTGGAACGCTTGCAGGAACGCTTATCGGATAAAACAAAAAGATGGAAGCACAATGCTGCTGACTTGAAAGAAAGAGAGCTTTGGGATGATTACATGAAAGCTTATGAAAGTGCATTTGAACAATGTTCCGCTAACGCCGAATGGACGATCGTACCAGCTGATCAAAATTGGTATAAAGAGTATGTAATTGCGAAAAAAGTGGTGGAAGTATTGGAACAATTAAAAATGAAATACCCGAATTTAAAAGTAGAACAGACCAGTTAATACCAGCATGCAAAAAATAAGACATTACGAAAATTTACATATCCCACTTTGGTTGTTGAAAGATACGTGTTGGATGCTGCAATGGAAGATTGCGGGTACATTAATGATAATCCCCACGATCACAATTGCTATTATCATCACTGCTTTTTCCTTTAAAGATAAAAGTGATGAATTTTGGATCAATATTGCTATTTGTTTTTGGATCGGTGCAAACTCTTATTGGATGTTGTGCGAATTTACCGGTCATGAAGCCATTAAAGATTATGCAGGCTTCCCTTTTTTAGTGGGAATGATCTGCGTCGCGTATTTTTATATACAACGGTTACGGAAGAATAAGTCGGTGATAGAATAGCAGCGCGAGTGTGAGTCTTAAGTGTGAGTTTAGAGCGTGTAACTTAAACGCTTCTTTTCAACGCAATCATCTTTAATGCTGTAATGGCAGCTTCATCGCCTTTGTTACCATGCTTACCTCCTGCTCTATCTTGTGCTTGCTGCAGGTTATTGGTAGTTAGCACTCCAAAAATAACGGGTTTATTGTATTTTAATCCCACATTGGTAATGCCGTGTGCAACCGCATCACAAATGAAATCGAAGTGTTTGGTTTCTCCTTGAATAACACATCCCAGTGCAATAACTGCTTCTATCGATTTATCTTCACATAAAAACTGGGATGCCAATGTTAGTTCATAACTACCTGGTACTTTGCTGATGATAATATCATCTTTTTTTACATCATGTTGAAGCAATGTTTTAACAGCGCCATCGAACAAAGCGCCTGTTATGGCTGCATTCCATTCCGATACAACTATTGCAATCCGCATTCCTGCTCCGTTTGGAACATCGCTGCCTTCTACTACCGATAAATTTTTTTCTGTTGATGCCATCTTTTATATTTTACTGTGTGCGACGAAGCAATATGCGAAGTCGTATAAAAAAAGGGTGATCTTTTAAATCACCCTTTCACTTAGTTGCTGTTGCTTTTTATAAGTTGCCTAAGCCTTTTGCTCTTGCAATATATTTTTCAATATCTCTACCTTCTGCGGATTCAGCGAATTCATTTTGGATGCGCTCGTATAATTTTACAGCATCTGCATAATTTCCTTTTTCTTCGTTTGCCATTCCTGCTTTTTTAAGAAAAATAGGAACAGTAAATTTATTGTTGCTCTGCTCTGCTGCTTTTATGTAATATGTAATCGCTTCTTCTGTTCTTCCAAGCTCCATATTTGCATCACCAATTGCTCCTGTTGCAATCGGAGCAACAATTTGATCTTTGCTGTCAAATTCTTCCAAATGCTTGATCGCTTCTTCGTATTGTCCTTTTTTCAGGTAACACATACCTAAATAATATTCTGCTAAATTACCAGATGGGGTAATGCTATACTCATCCGCAATTTCAGTCAAGCCCATCGTTTGTGTTTTTGGATCCCCGTTAATAGCCAGGTCCAGTGAATCTTTTTCAAAAAATGTTTCTGCTTTAAACATTTCTGCTCTTGCCTTTACTTCTTCACCGGCAACATACCAGTTTTTATAGGCAAAATATCCCCCGATCAATGCTACAATAGCAATGGCAATAATGGATAAACTTTTTTTATTCTGTTCAATATAAAGTTCCGTTTTTGAAAACGCTTCTTCTACATTTACAATTGGCTCTTCTGTAATTTGTTGTGCCATAAGTCTTTTTCTTTAATGGATTGCAAAAATAAGTTTTTTTATAATATTAACCACAATTATGACTTAAAAAGATGTT